>NZ_CBAZRM010000012.1:0-137704 GCF_964834465.1 Jezberella sp. | reverse complement strand
CGGTACAGATCTTGCTCGGCCACACGAAGCTCGAAAGTACCGTACGTTATCTAGGCATAGAGGTAGATGACGCACTAGAATTAGCGGAGCAGACTGAAATCTAACAGTCCATCGCCAACCGCATGGTGTGGGGGGCTGGCCTATGGCTGCGGGGCAAAAACCCATGCAAGACACAGGCTGGCCTGTTTTGAGCCAAAGGGTGAGACCAAAAAATTGCACTTCTTTGGGCATAAGCGAGTAAAACCCAACAACCCTTGAGTGCGCAGCTGGGATTTTCAAGTTAAATGAACAGTTTTAGCCATATTTGCAACTTAGAAGACCCGTCGTTTTCAACATAAATGATCAAAAGCCAGTAAGTCGTTGATTTATCGAGGACGCCGTTGTCAGGTTCGTTGCAACTCGACACAGGGATCGCCGTCAGCTAGCGATCAGGTATCAGCCTGCGGCCACATGCCAAGCTAGACAGTGATTTCAGTGCTCGTGCTCATCCAACACTAAATGCACCAGCCCTTTTTCAGTCGCAAGGCCGACCTTGACCCCCACAGGCAGGGTAATCTTCGTTGAGACATGCCCAAACGGCAATCCAGTGATGACCGGGATTTTGTAAGTTTTTCTTATGTACTTGATCACGGCAGGTAAATCGTAGCCTTGGTCATGCGCGGCGAGTCGATAGTCTGTAAAGTGCCCAAATATCAACGCTTTCTGCTTACCCAGAATGCCCGTCTGATGCAGTTGATTAAGCATCCGTTCAACACGATAAGGATGCTCATTGACATCTTCCACAAACAGGATGCCCCCGTTGATTTTGGGCATATACGGCGTACCGATCAGTGCGCACAGCGTCGTTAAGTTGCCGCCCCATAAAATGCCCCGGCAATCGGCGGCATCGGCGTCTAGCGTCTCGAAACTAAGAATTTCAAGCTCACCGCGCATCGCTTCACCAAATACTTCTGCGGTGAGCAGATCTAATTTACTGGCCCCAAAGTCAGCACAGGCCGTTGGCCCGACATAGCTGGTCGCCCCTGTCTTGGCTAACAAAGCCAGATTGAATGCGGTGAAGTCGCTCTGTCCGATAAAGCGTTTACCAGAATCAGCAATTGCTTTGAAATCGAGTTGCGGTAGTAACCGTGTCAAGCCATAACCACCGCGGCTTGCCATGACGATCGGTAACTTTTGTTTGATCGCTCGGGTGAACGCGCTTAAGCGTTGCGCTTGCGAACCAGCGAACCGCTGGTTGACAGCTAAAGCCTGCCGATCAACAGCTACCTTGTAGCCGAGCTTGCTGAGTCGTACTGAGGCACGTTCAATCGTTTTGGGATCTGCCACCGCGCTCGACGGAGAAATAATATAGATGCCATGGGCATCGGGTGCGGCGTAGGTCGTCATGAAGGTATGTTCTCGTATTCAATCCATTGAAAGTCGTCCGTATCATAGGGCATATCAGCGCGGTGCATGAATCATCGACACACCAAGCACGATCAGCCCTTGATCATGAGCGTTAATCTCAGCTGTCTGGGTTCGCCTGGGTGGACGGTGATGCCACTGGGCACCAGCGGCGAAGCGGGCGACACTCGGTAGTCTTGCGCGTAAGCAATATCATAATATTCTCGGTTAAAGACATTCAACACATCCAAAGCAATCGCCGTATTTGAATCAATCTCATAGTGCAGCCGAAGATTGGTTAAATTGGTTGACGGTGCCATCAGCGCGCCATCTTGAGTGAGCGGATATGCCCCGATATAGCGATATTGAACACTGCCCGTCCAAGGCCCATATTTGCCAAATACGGCAGTGATTTGTGCGACTGCAGGCGGCGCGTTGGGGATCAGACTGCCCGATTGACCGTTCGCATTATCAACGTTGTAAGATGCACGCGTCAGTGCCAAATCGGCATGTAGTTTCAACCAACGGTTGACGGTGAGCTCGTTATTCCATTCAAGCCCATAGCGGTGGCTGGCGTCGTTGGGCTCGGTGGTGCCTGAATCGGCATCATAGACCAATTCAGAGCCGCTATCGAGCTGCCACAATGCCACCGAGCTTTTAAGACCGTCAAAAAACTCTGTGCGAACACCTAGCTCTTGCCCGAAGGTCTTGACAAGTGCTGGCACTTGAGAAGCCGGTAACCCGGTTGTTGGATCCGTTTTATAAATCACCCCGCGTGCATCATTGCTATGGATGCCTTGGCCGATATTAAAGAACACTTCGGTTTTCTTCCATGGGCCAAAAATCAAGGACAGTTTTGGCGACACGGTCGCAGCAGATGCATGACCCGTGTTTGATGCAAGGGCATCAGCAGTCAAACCCATACTCGTGTAATCAACACGCGTGCCAACGACGCTTCTTAGCCAAGGTGTCCAGCCAGTCGTATTTTGCAAATAAAGGCCCGTGATGCTCTGATTAACTTGGTCATCAGATACCGTGCTGACGATGGCGCGCCCCACGGTGTTGGCTAAGCCAACACGAATACTGTCATAGCGCGTTTGCAAACCGATCTCTGTCGTCGAGTCATGTCCAAAGAAGGAATGATGCCAGCCACGAACAAGGCCGGCACCCATGAAGTTGCGATTTTCAGATTGATGAAACTGATCGCCATTGACTGGATCGTTTTCATAATAGGTGAAGTTTGACCAGAGATTTAGGCTGTAGTGCTGCAGAAAGGCGTTGACTTTGGTGTAGCCAGTGCTATCTCTCTGATGCCATTCTGTTGCGAGCAGCGCTCGCTCGGTGTTGCCTCCATCGGTCGGATCCAACGCTGAATACCGGCTTAAGCTTGCGTCTTCGATCAAGGATAACGGCACCTGATCGGTCGACGTCCAGTTCGCACTGTAATACGCCACATCGACCGACCAACCACGATCTCGTGTCCCGTCAGTCAGTCTGAGTAAGGCGTTCGTTTTTTGCAACCCTTCGGGGGTGCTCCAAGGGCCATTGGCCCGCTGTATTTCGACCGCACCCAACAACACTGGCCCCGATTGAACCGCATTGGGATCAGCAGCAGGCTTAAGGAAAGTCGACCCCGCGAACAAAGCACGGCGATACCCGAAGGCACCAAAGGTCAGATTAGCGATATTTTGGTCGAGGCTGGATCGATAATAAATATCGGCCGAACCTGCCGATGAAAAATCGCCGGTGTTTGCGAAATACGGGCCTTTGCGGTAATCGATGTGATCCACTAACTCGGGGATCAAGTAGTTCAGATCGGTGTAGCCTTGGCCGTGCGCGTTGGTCGGCAGATTGACAGGCACCCCTTGGATCGTGGTCGCAAAGTCTGTCCCGTGATCCAAGTTAAATCCACGCAAAAAATACTGATTAGCCTTGCCGTCACCGCTATGCTGTGTGACCACCATCCCCGGTACTTGATCCAACACATCCCCGGGGCGCAGGAGTGGCAAATTTGTCAGCACTTCATCTGAAATCACACTGGCCGACGCCGCGTCAGAACTTTCAATCGAATTGCTGAGCTGCGCCTGAACTTGAATGATCCCTAAATTTGAACGTGACTCAGACTGTGCACACACCGTGGCACAAACAAGATAAATGACAGCGGCGCACGTGACTCTCAGCTTTTTGATCACTTGAAATCCGGCAACTCAACGCTCGAATAAAGCGTATTGAGGGATCCATACGCTTGTCAGTAACTATAACAAAAACCACCGAGGCGTCAAACAACAAAGAAGACAACAAAGACGGTTACTCGGGCTCAGTGACAAAACCGACTTTCGTCAAGCCCGCTCGTCGGGACGCGGCCAGCACTTGAGCGACATATTCATACCTCACCGCCTTATCAGCCCGCAGATTAATCTCTGGTTGAGGATTCGTCTGCGAGGCTTTCACGGCCTCGCTATTGAATGTCGGTAAGTCGATCGCTTTCGCGTTCCAAAAAATCTGCCCTGTGGCATCGATCGAAATTTGAATCGACTCGGGTTTGACTTCATTGCGTGCGCTGCTCGCCTTGGGCAACTGTACTTTGACCGCATGTTGCACGACCGGCAAAGTAATCATAAAAATAATGAGCAGCACCAACATGACATCAACCATCGGCGTCATGTTGATTTCGGCCATGATCCCATCGTCGTGGTCGTCGCTTTGTAGATGAAAGGCCATGGTTACTCCTCTGAGGGGATACGTGCGCCGGTCACAAAATAGGTCAGTAAGTCATTACCAAACCGATTGATATCGGCAACCGTCAATTTATTTGCGCGGTTGATGGCATTGAATCCCAACACGGCGGGGATGGCGACGGCTAACCCAAGGGCGGTCATGATGAGCGCCTCACCGATGGGGCCAGCGACCTGATCAATTTGGGCGCTACCCGAGGTGCTGATCGAGATCAGTGCATGATATATGCCCCAGACCGTGCCAAACAAACCGATAAAGGGGGCAGTGGCCCCCGTTGATCCGAGAAAGGTCATCCCTCTCTGCAATTTCGTGGTCATCCCATCGATACCCGCCTTGATTGCACGTGCCATCCACTCAGCGTAGTTCAGGGTTTGCAACAACTCTCGATGTTGAGCAGATTGATTTTGATGATGCGCGGACGCTGCCGTTGCGGATACCGCGAGTTGGTAATAGGGATGATTTGCCCGTCCGGAGAAGCAAGCCAACCCCTCAGTCAATGAGGTTGCTCGCCAAAATTGCTCGATCTGTGGCTTGAGCTGTTTGAGCTTTCGAAGCTCCCAAAACCGAGTCAGTATGATCACCCAAGTGACGATCGAACCTGCCAACAAGACTAGGGCGATGAAACGGGTGATCCCGTCGCCTTCCGACCAAAGATTTGCCATGCCGAATGCTGTGTTCATGATTAGTTCTTTAAATTGAATTTAACAACCAGATTGGTAGATACTTTTGTTGCAACCCCATTAACCAAATAGGGCTTAAACCGATAACGACGGCTGATGGCTAACCCGGCCTCATCTAACCGCGGATATTGACTGCCCCGCACAAGCACAGACTCAATGACGTTACCCGTTTGATCAATGGTCATTTTGACCATCACTTGACCTTGCTCCCCCGTCCTTTTTGAAAATGAGGGGTAATACTTATCCGCATCGGGCAACTCAAGCACGACCAGCTTGCTGATTTCAGTGTGCACCGGGGTGTCGCTCATGGGCGCATCTGCCTGAGGGCTAGGTGGTGCCGGTTGAATGGCCGTCTCGCTGACGTTCGATTGAGGAGGTGACTCATCTGCCCGCGTCGTCACCGGTCTTGGGTGGGGTTTATTGGGTGGTTTAACGACCGGATGTGGCAAAGCTGGTTGCACCATTTTTGTCGCAGGGGCCGGGTCACTTTGTTCGACCCTTTTCACCGGCTCGGGCATGGGTGGCACCGTTGTCGGCGCGGGGGCTGCTGTTGGTGGCGCAGGTGATGTCGTAGGTGCTGTCGCAGGGGGGCTCACCAAGGATACCATCATGCGATCCTCCTCAATTTTCACGGGTGAACGGGTGCTATGCAAAAGCACCGCCGCGACCAGCACATGCAAGACCAGCACGACCAGCATGCTAACGCTTTCCACTTTATTGAACGGAAAGCTCTCATTAAAACGATGCAAAGCAATTGACACTGCTCAATCCCAAAAACAATATTGCCCAAACAACAGACGGTCATTGATCATTAAAAATACTTCGTCACGCCAGCAAATAATTGTCGACGAGCCCCATAAACAGGCGCAAACACACCAATGCCACTACCATCTCGGATCTCGTAGATCCGATCAAATATATTGTTCACTGCCAGACGGACTTCCATGGGCCCAATCGAAGGGCTGAAATCAATCTTTCTCGACACCCCAGCATTAACAACGGCGTAAGCAGGCAGTGAGTCAGTATTGGCAAAACCGCTGCGCAATCCTGTACCAAAAAACATAGAGGCACTGAACTTAGTCCCATCCAACAAATAAGAGCCCCCTGCTGAAACAGTCAAACTCTGCTCATGATCCACATTGATCCAGTTGTTAGCGGCATATTGCAACGTCGCCTGATCGAAAAGGTACTGACTTGAGATAATGTTCGTCGCCGTGCTGACATTGGCGGCCACATTCAGATAGGCAGAGAGATTTCCTTCGGCGTAATGGTTGCTCCACTCAACGCCATAGCTCTTGCCTTGCTCATAGTTATAAGGCGTCAAGATCAATGATGGACCAAACTGCCCTTCGTCGAGGGTGTTGAACGATTGCTTGTAATACGCGTCAAGACCCATCGAGAAGGTTTTGGTAAACCGATGCGTGACGCCAACATCAAAGTAATTGGCCGTCTCAGGTTTGACGTCTGAGTTTTGTCCAGGCACCGCCGCCGTCGTGTTCGCAAACAACGCTTGTGTTTGCGTCGACACCAATTCAGTGGGTGGTGGCGTAAAGTAACGAGCATAGCCAACGTGGAAGGTGGTTTGTTTAGTCGGCTGAAAAACCACATTAATTCTTGGACTCAGTTGCTGCCCACTGACGTAGGCATTGAAATAGTCATATCTGGCCCCGTAATTAACCGTCCACTGATCATTTAAAGTCCATTGATCCTGCAGATAGGCGCCCAGCTGAACGTTACCGTTTTTGATCTGATTGTCGACAATATTGAAAGCCGGTGTCGTGATGGCCCCACTGACAGGATCCAAACCAAACACCGTCGCTGTATTGCTCGTGCTCACATTTTCTACACTACCTGTCAACCCAAAACGCAAGGTGTGCGCCTCATTGAGCTGATATCGGGTGTCCTGCTGTACCCCGTCGATTGATGAGCTTTTAAACACATCGGCCGCTGAGCCATTGAACGCCAAATTGGCGTTGACATCCGGCATGTAATGAATGCTTGAGTAATGATGAAAATACGAAACCTGATAATCAAGGGTATCGCTCACGAATTTTTGCAAACCCAAGATCACGTCATAGTTTTGCTCAAGCTGCTGATCATTCACGTTGAGTGAATCATAGCTTTGCAGATGACTCGGGAACCCGGTAATACTTTGCGCATAAGGGTTGGTACGACTAGCATTCTGAAGGTTGTAATAGGGATTGGTCATTTGTGCCGCATCGCCTGACCCTAGACCCGCTTGATTGGGGATTTGAAAGCGACCGTTGTAAAACCCTGACATGAAATTGAGCTTCGTGTCACTATCGAGTCGATACGACAAATAGGTAAAGGCTTTTGCTTGTTGCGTCTGATCGTGATTAGCCGTCAGCCCGTCCGTCGGGTTACCAATCCCCAGATTGTTCGTGAGGTAAGAACCAGAGAAGTAATAACTCAACTTGCCCTCGGTTCCACCCCATTGGATACTCGGCAAGAAGGTGTTGTTACTACCGCCAAAAATACTCATCGATCCGCCGGTCTCAAAGAGATCTTTGGTCGTTATCTCGACGACGCCGGCATGATGTACCCCATACTCTGCAGGCAGAGCGCCTGTTAACAAATCAATGCTTTGAGCGAAGCGGGTATCGATATTCTGACCAAAAACCGTGATGCTTTGAGGCAAAATAAAGCCATTGATGCGGTATTGAACGTTGGCATGATCGCCTCGCACATGCACTTGTCCCCACACATCCTTGACCACACCCGGTGCTTGCAACAGCACGTCGTCAAACGACGTGTTTTCGCCGAGCGGCAAACTTTCTATCTCTTTGGCTGTTACGCGATAGTTACTGACCCCCTTTTCAACAGACACCGAATTGCGCGGGGTATCGTTTGCGTTTGAAGTAATTTCTAGAGCAGAGGTGTCGTCGATACCTACCTCTGCTGCCCCGCTGGCAGCACTCAAAACGCACACCAACATGAACGTGGCTGCTAGCGCTGATTGTTCTGTTGTCTTCTTATTACCCATGCCTTCACCTTAAGATCAGCCACCTTTACCGACAGGATTAGCAACTGAAATACAGATCACACTGCATCGAATGCAGCACGTCTCAGACGTTTACTTCAGACGAGGTGATAGGGAGGCGCGCGCGCGTGATAGACGCGGTGAAGGTGAGAGGGATATTGAAGGATGGGTAGATGACTCGCGGTATCTTGGGCGAATACCAGCAAGGTGGCTTCAAAATCGGGCGAAAGTAACCCAGCAGCCAAGAGCAAATCGTCAAGCAACTGACAGGCCGACTTGGCCGCCTGAGCGTCTACACCTTTGCTCTTTTCGATACTATCGAAAATCGTCGTTACTTCTGACGCTTGAGTCAAGTGCGAGGGGTGGGCATGAACAACACTGTGAAACAGACCAAGGCCTTGAACCCCTAAAACCGACACACAAAGCAATAGCGTGGCAAGGGCGACGTAGCCCTTAGCCAACAATACGTTGCGAATGCTTTGAAATGAAGGTGTCACTGATTAACCAGCCTTTTTGACGCTTTTTGACAAAAAATCGGTGAGCGTCTCACCTAGTCACCCACTTATTATGCCACCAACGAGGGGGCGACGGTCAATAGCGCTATCCACGTCGCTGTCTAAAAAACTGTGTCAGCACGTCTGCGCAAGCAGCCCCCATCACCCCGCCGATGACGTCAGCGTGATGATTTAGCCGACGCTCAGCAGATAAGTCAATCACACTGCCACAGACACCCGTTTTAGGATCTCGCGCACCAAAGACAACTCGTTTGACCCGCGCATGCATGATTGCCCCCATGCACATGACGCAGGGCTCGAGCGTGACATACAACGACGCATCAGGTAATCGATAATTCTGCATCGCGAGGGCCGCTGCCCTGAGTGCCACCACCTCAGCGTGTGCCGTTGGATCGTGCAAAGTAATGGTCTGATTGAATCCCTCGGCAATGACCTCACCCACTTTATTGACAACGATCGCACCAACCGGGACCTCACCCCTTAATTCAGCACGCCTGGCTTGCAAAAGCGCGAGACCCATATAGTGTGCATCGTCGGCATCACTCATTGACTGTGAGCCTTCCATCACCATTGGCTCGGCCATGACAGTTGCTTATCCACGATATTGACGTGATTTTAAGGCAACACGGCTAGCCAAACTTGTCAACGCTTCTTCGAGCCATTGGTAGAGCTCTGCGTCCTCGTCATAGCGTGCCTGATTCAAGTTTGACACCCGACCATCCTCAATAAAACCCCAGGCACGACTGCGTTTGTCGCGATGCTTGGGATCCCAAACCCCGAAGGCATAGCCCCCTCCCCGTTTAACCACTGAAAAGCAAGGGATATCGGTGTAGCCATCACCAACAAAAACCATTTGATCAAACGGAACTCTCAAACGATCTTCCGCGACCTTGCGATTAACCTCAAACGGCTTGCCTGCGTATGCAGGTCCGACAATCCCTTTCTGGATGTGAAACAAATAACGCGTCTTGTCGGTGAAACTCACTATCCGGCGAGGGAAGCTGATCGCACCTATTTCGTCATAAATAAACTCAGACGCCCAGATATCCGTGAACTCTTTTGCAATCGGGGTATGGCGAACAACATCGCCAATGCCGCTTGAAATCAAATAAAACTCAAGTTGTACTTGGGGATGCCTTTTACGTACTTGTTCACGCAAACGAGCAAATAACGTATCAACGCCAACATGAAGCGGCAAATGCTTGCCCCACTGAATCAGGTCGGCCTGTTTGATGGCATGACCGTCGCCCGAGCTGGCGACACGGGATTTAGACAACTGGATCATTTCGTGCAAATAGGCCGGCACGGGATCCCAATCCTGACTCAGCAAGGGATCGACCTTGCCCGACCAGAACTGTTGGGTATCGACCCCAATCGACTCAAGAAAACCAGACGTACTGTCAGGCGCAAGCGTATCGTCAAAATCAAAAATCAGGGCAATGACATCAGACATACAGTAGATTCTCAGGGAGGAGGATAACTTCGTTTTGTTGCGCGAGGCGTCGGTTTTGCCCCAACGTTCACCACGAATGCAATATTATTCGCTTTTAGGTGAATACTTACCCATGAGCAATACAGAAATTCGTCCCGACCAATCGATTGAACTGCTGAAAGCCCTGCATATTTTGACCCGCGATGGCAAGCTCAATCAGGATAGTCGGCGCAAACTCAAACAGGTCAATCACCTCTACCAGTTTATTGAGCCTTTGCTCAAAGACCTTGCGGTGTCAGACCCCACCTTCACCGTCGTGGATCACGGTGCTGGCAAATCCTATCTCGGTTTTATGCTGACCGACCTTTTTTTACGCCACCATGCGCCTCATGCGAATATGGTGGGCATTGAAACCAGACCTGAATTGGTGACCCGTTCAGCGCAGTTGGCAAAAGCACTTGGGTTTGAACAAATGCAGTTTCTGCACTTGTCCGCCGCCGCATCGATCACCTCGGACGTCTTACCGTCAACCGTCGAAATGGTGACTGCCTTGCACGCCTGCAACACCGCTACCGACGATGCGATACGCTTTGGCCTGGCGAAAAAGGCCAAGCACTTGGTGCTGGTCCCTTGCTGTCAGGCTGAAGTGGCTTCCGTGCTGAAAAAGCACAAGGCTCGACAACTCAAAGATCCGCTGGCAGAAATTTGGCGCCATCCCATTCACACCCGTGAGTTCGGTAGCCAGGTAACGAATGCGTTAAGGTGCTTGCAACTCGAGGCGAACGGCTATCAAGTCACGGTCACCGAATTGGTGGGCTGGGAGCACTCGATGAAAAACGAACTCATTATTGCCACTCGCAAAGGTTCAGCGAATCAGCATGCGGCAAACCGCCTGCAAGCATTGCTCGAGCGCCTGGGTCTAGAAGAATTGAACGAACGCTTTATGACTCAATCCAGCCAAGAGGTAACCGTTTGAAGCCAGACTTAGCGCAAACCCAACGGCCAAGCAGAAAGGTATTAATTGCGGGCTGTGGCGATTTGGGATTACGCATTGCAGCCCTGTTGCTTGAAGATCCGCAGACAGAGGTTTGGGCGTTACGCCGTCAGGCTCCAACGACCACTGGGGATACGCAGACATCTGCCCCCCTCGCGCGACTTTGCTGGCTTCAAGCTGATCTGACCCAGCCTGAAACCTTGACACAAATACCCCCGGACGTGACTCATCTCGTCTATGCTGCTTCGGCAGACGGTCGAAACGAGGATGCCTATCGTGCGATTTACCTAGCCGGCCTGCAGCATATCGTGGCAGCTTGCCACAACCCGCAACTCAAACGAGCCATTTTTATCTCATCGACGGCCGTCTATGGCGATCACGGCCATGACTGGGTGGATGAGACAACGGTGAGCGCGCCACCATCGTTTAATGGGCAAATCATGCTTGAGGCTGAAGCATGGCTAGCCCGCGAGAGCAACATCCCAAGCACCGTCAGTCTGAGGCTGTCCGGCATCTACGGGCCGGGTCGGCAATATCTGACGAACCGGTTAAGGGATGGATTGGTTACAGCCCCGGCTGCAGACCAACATTGGGTCAATCGCATCCATATTTCGGATGCAGCCAGGGCGGTGGTACACGTGATGAGCCTGACTAAAGCGGATGAGTGTTATCTTGTCACTGACTGCCAACCGCTGCCAATGCGGGTGCTCTACGAAGCCATGGCAGCAATGGTCGGTGGGCCTGTCCCCGCACTTGGGCCAGCGCCTGCGTCGGTTGGCAGCAAACGTCTGTCGAATCAGCGTCTGAGGGCGAGCGGCTTTACCTTCGATTGGCCAGACAGCCGACTCGGGCATGCTGCATTGTTGCAGAACGACAGAATCTTGACTGGTTCGACCACCTAGTCACCGGGCTTGACGTGCAAACTGTCAAGTAGGATAGGTGACTGACAGGATATCAAGCTCGTCAATACCGGCGGGGGTTCGCAAGATCACCGTATCGCCCTCTTTGGCTTTGTTTAATGCACGCGCCACGGGGGAAATCCAACTGATTTTTCCGTTCAAGGGTTCGGCTTCGTCGACACCAACGATGGTGACCCGATACTCCTCG
Source organism: Jezberella sp. (assembly GCF_964834465.1). Lineage (NCBI taxonomy): Bacteria > Pseudomonadati > Pseudomonadota > Betaproteobacteria > Burkholderiales > Alcaligenaceae > Jezberella > Jezberella sp. The sequence continues at coordinate 125,856 of NZ_CBAZRM010000012.1, read as the reverse complement.
CCAGCTTTGTCGACATAGTGCACGCTTGCCCCGAAAAAAACCTGGTCTCGATGCATTTGCAAAGCGGGGTCAACGACCTCAGCAATGGCAAGCCGCTTGGTGAGAAAACGCATACGACGGTCAATTTCCCGCAAGCGCTTTTTACCGTAGAGGTAATCGCCGTTCTCAGATCGGTCGCCGTTAGAGGCGGCCCAAGAGACGACTTGCACCATGGCGGGACGCTCTTCGTTCATCAGGTGTTGCAACTCGTCACGCATCGCAGCGTAGCCACCAGGCGTTAGATAGTTTTTTGTCCCAGCAGGTAAGGTTAAACCTGCTGGGATGTCTTCATCCTCATCTTGCGAGCTCTCTTTGACAAACGCTTTATTCATTTGAAGCCCAGGATCAAACCTTGAGATGTTGCCACACCGGTGTCAGATCGGCAGGAAGCATCGGCAAACTGCCCAGGTCATGCTGGCTCTCGTTGGGGCAATGAAAGTCTGAACCGCAAGACGCAAAAAAACCGTACTGTCTTGCCACGTTCGCGTATTGAACATACTGGGCAGGGGTGTGGCTACCAGTCACTACTTCAATCCCCTGCCCGCCAGCCGCTTTAAAGCAATTAAAAAAGGCATCGAACTGGGTTTCGTCATAGCGATAGCGGCCTGGATGGGCAACCACTGCAACGCCACCAGCCCCGGTGATCCACCCGACTGCCTCTTCTAGTTTGGCCCACTGCATGGGGACGTAAGCCGCGCCATCATCATGCAGGTATTGGTTAAATACCGCTTGCACGTCTTTGAACTTGTCTGGATACGCTTGAGCAAGGTAGCGGGCAAAGTGCGTTCTGCTGATGAGTTCTGGGTTACCCACGAACGACAGAGACCCTTCAAAGGCCCCAGGCATGCCCAGGGCCGCCAGCTTATCACTCATCTGACGCGCACGGGCCGAACGGCCGTGACGAGTGCGTTCGAGCCCTTGAAGCAATGCTGCATTTTCTGAATCGATGCCCAATCCCACAATGTGCACGGTCTGACCAGCCCATGTGACCGAAATTTCAACACCACTGACATAACGCATCCCCAGCATTTGCGCCGTTTTTCGCGCAACCGCCTGACCACCCAGTTCATCGTGATCGGTCAGCGACCAAAGCGTCACGCCTCGGTCAGCCGCTCTTCGTGCCACGGCAGCAGGATCCAGACTGCCGTCAGAGACAGTCGAATGGCAGTGTAGATCGGCACAAACGATGGCTTGATTATTCATAGAGAAACGCCTTAATGGCGTCGATTTGATCTGTTTGAATAAAGGTAGGCGCATGCCCCACCCCACTAAACTCAACCGCACGAGCAAGCGGATTAATCGATAACATTTTCGCCAACGTATCCGTCGATAGCAAGTCTGAGTCTGCGCCGCGAGTAATTAACACGGGGCCTTTGTAGGACGCGTAAGAGGCCCACATCATCATTTCACCCTGCGCGACCAGCGCTGGGCTCATCGACTGAAATGGGATTGAAATATCCATGTCGTAGTGCTTAATCCAATGCCCCTTATCCTCAATAAAATAGTGTCGAGCGAGCGAGCGCCATTGATCGTCACTATGAGGACCGAAAGATTGCGAAACAATTTTAAAATAATTAACGGCCTCATCAAAACTTGCTAGAGCCACTTGTGCGCCGACATACTCACCAATTCTGGCCAGCGACTCGGGCTCGAGATGAGGCCCGACATCGTTTAGGACCAATCGATGAACCGGGTAGTCAGCGGCAGGAATATTGACATCGAGTGCGGGACCGATCCGCTGTGTGGCACGGGTCGTCACCGAAGCCTCAATCGCCCCCACGTAGCCCATCCCGATCAACCCCCCCATTGACGTACCTACCCAGTCCAGCTGTTTTGGCTGAACTTTATTGAGCAAACTCACCATGTCTGCCACGTACTGACCTACATGATAAAGCGACGGGTTCAACAAGCGATCGGATAACCCCCGACCAACAACATCTGGGCAAATCACCCGATAATCCTTGGCGAGTTCACTGGCGAGTGCATCAAAATCTCGCCCATTTCTCGTCAATCCGTGCACGCAAAGTACCATCCTGGGGTTCTCGACATCGCCCCAATCCCAATAAGCCATGCGATGCAAGCCAGCAGAGCTTGAGCACGTAACGGCGTTCAGACGAGGGCTGGTCATGTCTTATCCTATGAATGATGCGATGCAGGTAGCTTCAATTGTAGTACCTGCACACAGAGTACAACGTGTTGACGGCTGGTGCGACTCGCAGAACAGAGCAGATCAGACGACGCCGTTTGAGACCACCCGATGTCAGGCAGCGCTATTGGGTAAAGCCTTTCTTTTTTAGCCAAGCTTCAATGACATCGGCGACCTCCACGTTATTTCTGTCCATCATCATCATATGTGAATTGCCTTTGATACCGACGTTAGGCAAGTTGACGACATCTACCGAACCACCCGCATCGATGTATTTCTTATTGAGATCCATCTGAGTCTGTCGAATCGACGGCCAGCGCGAATCCTGCTCGATGTAATCACCATAGACTTCCAGTATTGGCGTGTGCCTCAGCGCGGCAGCCTGATTGGGATCCCCGAACCCTGCTGGTTCGACGAGAACTAGCCCTTTCACTTTATCTGGCCGCGCTTGTGCCGCCATCTGACCAAATCGCCCGCCTTGACTATGAACCAGCACCACGCAAGGGCAAACTTTATCGATCAAGGCAATATAAGCGTTCAAAGTAGCGTCGTCTGTGCTTGTCCAACGTGGCACGACCTGACGCATAAAATTCAAATAAGCTTCTGCTGGGAATTGGCTTCCGGGTAGCTGGGTTTGTTCTGCAGTTTCAGCGGTCCAGCGACCAGACCCAATGCGAAAACGCGCCCATGGATTATCTATGGTCAAAAACTGCGGCTCGCTAGGCCAGATTTCGGGCGGAGCCCAACCAGAACGACCGCGTTCGACGGCATCAGAAACATAGGTTTTCCAGCCATGTCGTACAAAGTACTGTTGCCAACCTTCGCGACCATCTGGCGTAGTTTCATAGGTAGCGCCCGTCAAACCGCCGCCATGCCAAAGTAGTATCGGCAACTTTGCCTTGACCGTCTTAGGCGTGAAATACTGAACATACATTTGCTCAACCATATAGCGACCGTTAGGGTCGATTTTTGCTGGTGCGCTACCGGGACTAAACACCGTCTCTTTGATCGGTTTACCTGATATTTCGACGAGCCGCCCACCCACATGAAAAGATCCCATCTCTGAGATATTGAGCGGTGGCATTTTATGTTGTGCAACGACACTCACTGAACTCAGCAGCAAGAAGCCCGACACTACACTCTTAAGTATTTTAATTAGCATGATGAACACCGTCTTCTGAAAGTTCGAGCTTTACGATCGCTCGCGTAGATTTGGATCGTGTCAGTATGAGAGGCAAACCCCATTTTCGGCGCGAGTTTGACAGGAAGAGAACAAGCGAACCTGAATCACCCGTTGCCTAAGAACACTTTACCTCAATTCAGATTCAAGACAAATTAGCGGGCTAGCGTGCCACACGGGTTTCGCTGTGAGTGTGAGCCGCTTTCAATTCGAACCGCCAGACAAAAAGGGCTGCTTGCTCAATTAAGGGTGATGCCAATAACGTCGATGCGTATGTCTCTGCCCTGTCACCGACAAACGCTTGCTCGTCGATGTGGCAACAATTGCGCCGTCGCGATCAGTTCGCCAAAAGGTTGCCCCTGAACGACGCCAGCGACGTTCTACCTCTGGATTCGGGTGACCAAATCGATTGTGCATCCCTGCTTGGACAATCGCGTGGGACGCTAGCATCTGTGTCACAAATGGCATTGACGAAGAGGTTTGAGAACCGTGATGAGGTACGAGTACGACATCGGCCTGTATTGATTGCTCTTTCAACAACCACTGCTCTTGTTCGACACCGATGTCACCGGTCAGAAGCACGCTGTGTCGCGCGCCTTGAATCAACAAGACGCAGCTGCTCGCATTGGATCTGAGCGGCTTACCGCGCAGACGGGCAACCTCGCCCGAAGCATTGGTTAAAAATGCAAAACGGATGCCATCAGTGGACCAGCGTTGTCCGGCCTCACACCGATTTAGCTTCTGAAGATCAAGACGCAAATCCTTTTGCTTATCGTGCCTATCAACGTATTGTGCGACATCAAACGAGCTGCTGATCTGTCGAACAGGGATTGCTTTGAGCAAACTCAACAACCCGCCTGCATGGTCATTATCTTGATGAGAAACAATGACATGATCCAACGCTCGAATCCCTTGGCTACGGAATAAGGGCAATAGCACCCGTTGGGCAGAGTCATAGTCACCCATTTTCAATCCGGTATCAAAGAGCATATTTTTCGTTTTGGTTTGAAGCAAAATAGCCGAGGCTTGGCCAACGTCTGCAACAATCAGTCGCCAGTCACCTGCAGCGGGGCGTTCTGGTTTATAGAGCACCAGCGGTAAAAACCAAAACCAAGCAATCGCTCGCGATGGCGTACCTTTCGGTGCAAGACCGAGTGCCAGTGCACAAATCGCTAACGTGACGACCCAAATTGGCACCGCAGGGAAATCGAACAACAACCAATCAATCTGTGCAACAGCGCGCACGAACACCATGAGCCAGTCAAAGCTAGTATGCGCGACCAGCAACAGGGCACTCGCGATGGGTTGCCCCCCGGGGATCAGGACGAGGATCGCACTGGCCAGAGCGAAGGGCGTCACGACAAAGCTCACCACAGGGATCGCCAAAGCGTTGGCGAGCAACGAACTCGCAGAAAACTGTTGAAACAGGAAGATCAAGATCGGACACAGTGCCACAGAGATTAACCACTGTAATTTGCACGCCTCGATAAACAAACTGACGCCGCGTCGCCAACCGGGTCGATGGTGCTGATGTCGATTCGGGCTTGCACCGCTGGTGCTCGCGTCTTGATTCTTGTCAAGGCCACTTTCCATGCGCTCTGGCCTAGCGTCAGATCCCAGATAAAAAAGCACCGCGACTGCGCCAAACGAAAGCCAAAACCCAGTGGTGATGGTCGACCAGGGATCGATCAGCGAGACCACCAACGCAGCAGTGCACAGCACGCGCGATTGACCAGCGGGGAAACTGGTCAACTGAAACGCGGCCATCGTGCACAGCATAAAGAAGGTTCTTTGTGCCGGCACCCCCCATCCTGCGAGTAAGCAATATAGAAATGCCAACAGGACAGCGCATAACATCGCTATCTTGCTAGCGGCGACGAATTCACACACCGGGTGATGCCTCACTTTGAGACGCTTGACTGACCACATCACCAAACTAGCACCAAGCGCCGCCATCATCGTGACATGCGAACCGCTGATACTAACCAGATGGGTGATACCGGTCAGGTTAAAGATTCGCCAGTCATCTGACGAAACACTGTTCTGATCGCCAATCGCTAATGCAACCATGACGGCACCGTAGCGAGCGTTCATGAGCAAAGCTCGCATGCCGGTTCGAATTTTCTGCCGAATCTGTTCGACAAAGATGAGGGCTTCAAACCCCGCGGGTTTGGCTGATAAAACGGGTTGGCCCCTGACTCGGCCGACGGCGCCAACCGCGCGCTGAAACATCAACGCTTGCGCATCAAAACCGTGCGGGTTCATCAGGGTATGTGGTCTTTTCAAGAGCAAAGCCACCCGCCAGATCTGACCCGGTCGTAAGTCGATTAGCGCACCGCCCGTCTCAGACATGGCCTGGATAGTGCGGGGCCAATTGACTCGAATTGTTGACGGGACGCCTACCGGTGCATCATCCACGACGCGTGCATCGAATTGCAGGCTAACGCCAGCATCCTGAGTCAGAGACGCGATTTGAACATTCAAACGGGTCACATAATTTTCAAGCGACTCGTCAAGACAGTCGTTCAGACGAATCTGAGCTCGGTAACTGGTGTAGGACATCCCCAAGGCAAAGGCAGTAAAAACCGCAAAAGGAATACGCCCCACGCGCAGACGAGCGCTGGTCAAGGACAGACAGTGACAACAAGCGAACAGCACACTTGCCACCAACAAGACCAAGCTAGGGATTAATGCTTCAAGTAAGTGGGTAGTCGCAATCCCTGCTGTGAGACTCAGTGCAAGCAGTCGGCCCATGATCGTTTAGCAAAACGGTCATCTTGCCGCCTTGAAATCTTGAATTCAACGGCACTGTGTCATATTTACGGCGACTTATCGATAGAGCCAGCCGAGACAACTTGTCAGACCAGCCTGACTCACTACTTTAGCTCTCGAGACCACTCGCTGTCGCCACTGCAAACGCAAGTTTTGGACAGACACGAATTGCTGTTTGGCCCGTTGCAGCAATGATGTCACTCAGTGATTGACCTCGCAGCGTCGCCAAAGATCTGGCCACGCCTAACACCTGCGCCGGGGTATTGCGACGATCGTCAGTCATCCATGCTGGGGCGATATCGGGTGAGTCAGTCTCAAGCACCAATGCATCAAGCGGCATCGTTGTGGCGATGCGTTGAATCTGTAACGCTCTTGAAAACGTCATTGCGCCCCCCATCCCTAGGGCAAAACCCAGATCCACGAACTGTTGGGCTTGCTGCAAGCTTGCGTTGAACGCATGAGCAAAGCCACCGATGGTGCTGCGTCTGCGAAGGTGCTTGAGCAAAGTGTCTTGAGATCGACGCACATGTAGTAGCACGGGCAATTTGAATTGCAGGGCCAGATCAAGCTGCGCCTCATAAAAGTACTCTTGTCGCCGACGAGCCTCACCCGTGGAGATCTCAGGGATAAAAAAATCCAAGCCAATCTCACCGACAGCGATCAGTTTTGGATCATGCTGACAGGTCTCTAAAGCAAGTTTTAACTGGTCGAGGTCACCCGCCTGCGCCCGGTGCACATACATAGGATGTATCCCAAGTGCGTAGCAACCTTGATCGAACGAGTGCGCCAGCGCGCGCACCGCATCAAAATTACCAACTTCTACCGCAGGGATCAGGATCGCTTGCACGCCAGCAGCGACAGCCCTATCGATGATCTCGGTGCGATCCTTTGCGAGCTCGGTTGCGTCGAGATGGCAATGGGTATCGATGAGCACCGCTACACCAATTGGCCACGGCTGACGAACAGTTGACGATCTGCCAGCGACGCGAGCTCATTATCATGCGTCACAATGACCAGAGCAGTGCCCGAGTCTCGATTGACCTGCTTCAACAGATCAAACATTTGCATGGCGGTTTGCCGGTCAAGATTACCAGTGGGCTCATCGGCCAACACACACGCTGGTTTGGTCACCAACGCGCGTGCTAACGCCACTCGCTGACGCTCGCCACCAGACAGTTGACCAGGAAAGTGCGTCATCCGTGCCGCCAACCCCACTTGTTCAAGCACTTCTTTCGCCGCCTGTCTGGCCACTTCACGATCAACCCTTCTGACGATTAGCGGCATGGCGACGTTATCCAAGGCAGAGAACTCTGGCAATAGATGATGAAACTGGTATACAAACCCCAGCGATCGGTTGCGTAAGCGACTGCGCGCTGTTTCAGATAGCCCCGTTGTAACAACCCCATCTACCGTAATCTCACCCGAGTTAGGGGTGTCAAGTAAACCAAGGAGATGCAGCAGTGTGCTTTTACCCGAGCCTGAAGCGCCGATGATGGCAACCATTTCGCCTCTCGGAATAGACAAACTGACATCGATCAGCACATCGATACGATCAGCACCATCGTCATAGTGCTTAGACAGATATTTGGCAGAAATCGCAATCGCGTTTGCGTTAGTCATGGCGCAACACCTGAGCCGGTTGCAGTCGAGAAGCACGCCAACTGGGATAGAGCGTTGCCAGCAGAGACATCACTAAAGAGGTGATGCCAATGATTGCAATGTCTGAGAAGCGAGGATCTGATGGTAACCGGCTAATAAAGTAAACCTCTCTGGGCAAGAATTGAACGCCAGCCATGCGTTCAAGCGCTGGGATAATGACATCAATATTGAACGCGACCAAGCAGCCAAGCCCAACGCCGAGTGCCGTACCAACCACACCGATCAACGCGCCTTGTACCAGAAAAATTCGTGCAATCTCGCCAGGCGTCGAACCGAAACTTCTTAAGATGGCGATGTCAGACTGCTTATCTTTGACTGCCATCACGAGGGACGACAGCAGATTGAACGCGGCCACCGCGACAATCAAAGCAAGAATCAAGAACATCATTCTCTTCTCGGTTTGAACGGCATCAAACCACGTTTTGTTATTGCGTGACCAATCCGCCACTAAGACATTGCGAGGCATCAGATTGACCAAGGCGCGCGCAATTTCAGGGGCCCGATACATATCCTTCACTTTGAGCCTGACACCAGCGGTACCACTGTCGCGAAACATCTTAGCGGTGTCGTTCACCTCAGTGAACACCAATGAAGCGTCATATTCGTAATGGCCAGAGCGAAAAATCCCCACCACCGTAAATTGCCGCATACGAGGCGCAAAGCCAGCAGGGCTGATGCTGCCTTGCGGTGCCAGCATCATGATAATGTCGCCCTGCTTGAGCGAGAGCGCATCCGCAAGTTCGGCACCAATAACGACCCCAAACCCACCCGCCTTCAGGTCAGTGAGCTTGCCAGCCACCATCTGCCGCCCTACATCAGAAACAGCAGCCTCAGCCAGCGGGTCGATGCCCTTGACTTGCACACCGCGTAACGATTGACCACGCATAACCATGGCTTGAGCCGCCACAAAAGGCGCCTCGCCCAAGACATCAGGGGACGCTTTGGCCCGCGATATCAGCTCGGGCGTTTGCAGCAGGACTTGCTCGGGATCGGTACCTGGCACATACAGTTCTACGTGGGGCAGCACTGACAACATGCGATCACGGACTTCTTTTTGAAAACCGCTCATCACGGCAAGAACAACAATCAAGGCCGCGACGCCCAGCGCGATGCCCACCATGGATGTGGCTGCCACAAACGAGACAAACTTATCCCGCCCGCCGCGTCGACCGCGTAAGCTCACCAGCCCTGCGTAGCGGGCCCCTATCCAAAACTCATAAGGTATTTTCAGCACGGGGGGATTATCGCACTAACTGTGGGTTGCTGCTCACCGAGACCCTTTACAATTGGCGCTATGAACACCTTCATCGCAGGTCTGCTGCCTCCCGCGAATGTCGCGGCTCGGCTCATTGCTTATGTCGAGAAAGACTGTCCTGCCCTTGTGACAAGGATGCGGGCTTCAATCCCACAAGCGACACGGCTCGACCCGTCTGACATAGGTTGCACCCCGTTCGAGTGGGTCCAGCTTCAACAGGCTGGATTTGAACCACAAGCAGCCACCCGTTTTGGTGCCAACATGGCAGCGCTGCTCGCAGGCGTTAAAGACGGGCCAGACCCGATTTATCTGGCTGAGCTCACCAGCGTGCATGTGGGTCGAGATCGGCTGTCGATGTGTCATCCAAGCATGCTAGAAGTGAGTCAATCCGAATGTGATGCCTTGTTTGAATCGGTGTCCATGTTGTGGGACGATACCGGGCTTTCTGCGCTGCCCATCAATGCTCGTCACTGGCGGGTGTGGTTGCCGACGGCAGTTTCACTCGACTCGATCACCCCATCCGCGGTATCCAACTACAATATCACCGACTGGTGGCCTCAAGACCCGAGCTTGCGAAACTGGCGCAAACTGGTCAATGAGATTCAAATGGTGTGGCACGAGCACCCGATCAATGAACAGCGGGTTGAGCTCGGCCAGCCCCCGATTAATAGTGTCTGGTTATTTGGCGGTGCCACCCCGCACACTCACGTCACCAAACCTAACACCAATCTGCAGTCCCCAATCATCGATACCCTTGCTGTGGCTCACGCGACACACGAATGGGCGCAATGGATTGCAGGTTTGGCGGATGTCGATAAAAAAATACAATCTCTACCAAGCAACTGCAATATCAACTTGATCGGGTATGACCGGATGATCACTTTGACCCCTGCCCCCACCCAGTGGTGGCACAAAGTGATCAGACCGCGCCCGACTGACTGGAAATCCTGGTGGATCAACCCAAACTAAGTATTCGGCCAAGGCATACTGCGGCGGCAGAGCACCTTGCAGCAAGCGGCATTCATCCCTTACTGGCCAGACTCTGGGCGTCGCGAGGCGTTAAACGGGCAGATGACGTCCGCCTTGAATGGCCCGCGATGTTGCCACCGAACGAACTCACGCACGCCCAGTACGCGGCTAGCTTGCTGGCTGACGCCATTGCAGCAGGCAAAAAGCTGCTGATTGTTGCTGACTACGACTGTGACGGTGCTACTGCCTGCGCAGTGGGCATCCGGGGTTTGCGGGCAATGGGCGCTGATGTTGACTTTCTTGTCCCAAATCGATTTGAAACGGGTTACGGCTTATCACCCGCGGTCATTGATCTGGCACTGACGCATCGATCGGGCAAACCAGATTTGATTATCACCGTGGATAACGGCATTGCCAGCGTTGATGGAATCGATTGCGCCAACGAGCACGGTATTGGCGTCATCGTGACGGATCATCATCTGCCAGGCGATCGCATCCCTGCAGCGCTCGCCATCGTCAATCCGAATCAGCACGGTTGTGGCTTCCCGTCGAAGAATCTTGCCGGTGTTGGCGTGATTTTTTACCTTTTATTGGCGCTGAGAGCCGAGCTGCGCACGCGCGGCGTCTTGACCCGGGGTGGTGAGCCACGGCTTGACGCCCTGGCAGACTTAGTCGCTTTAGGTACGGTGGCGGATGTGGTCAAACTGGATTCGAACAACCGATTGCTGGTGACGCGAGGTTTGGACAGAATGCGCAAGGGGTTGTTGCAACCAGGTCTGAAAGCCCTTTTTGCCGTCGCCTCAAGAGATCCTCAAACGGCCAGTGCATTCGACCTTGGTTTTGCGTTGGGCCCACGGATCAACGCCGCCGGCCGTCTAGCGGACATGGGTTTGGGGATCCAATGCTTAATCACCGATGACGACATGCAAGCGTTAGATTGTGCACGCCAGCTAGACGCCATCAATAAAGAAAGACGTCAGATCGAAAACGTCATGAAAGAGCAAGCGCTGGCCGCAAGCGAACAAATCCACAGCGCCGGTGTCGGGGCAAGCGTCTGTGTCTTTCATCCTGATTGGCATCAGGGTGTCGTCGGGCTGGTCGCGTCGAGATTGAAAGAAAAATTTTTTCGACCAACCTTGGCCTTTGCGCCTGCTTCGGACGACGAGATCAGAGGGTCTGGACGCTCCATCCCCGATGTCCATCTGAGAGACGCCCTGGATCTCGTTTCTAAAAGACACCCCGGTTTAATCAGAAAATTTGGCGGACACGCGATGGCTGCAGGTTTGACACTCGCGCGTGATGATTTTGACTATTTTGTGCCGGCGTTCGATGCTGCTGTCATTGAATTAACAGGTAGCAGCAGCTTTGAACCTCATATCGAAACGGATGGGTCGCTCGAATCAGGCTTTGCCAATGCTCAGGTAGCCGGCATGCTGAACCAAGAGGTCTGGGGGGCAGGTTTTGCCGCCCCACTTTTTTTAGATGAATTCACCGTTCGTAGCCAACGATTAGTCGGCGAAAAGCATCTAAAACTCAATCTCGAACGCGGTATTCAGCGTTTTGACGCCATCTGGTTCGGTCACGCTGACAGTCTGCCTGAACGCATTCGAGCTGCCTATAAACTTGAGCAAAATATCTGGAATGGGATGGTGAACGTTCAACTGGTCATTGAGTATGCGTGCGCCGCTTAAGATCAATCACCAATATATTTGCATGATTGCCCCAGTCTGCGCTCAAGTTCAACTGCGCTAAAATGGTCGGTTAATTGTGTAAATAGCCGGATATACAGAGAAATGGAAGCAGAACGTCAGAATATGATTGCCAGCCGTCTGGCTGATTACGCCGCCCGAGAGCTCGCACTTCGGGGGTATCTTTGACTACGAAGCAAAGGCTGAACGCCTGCACGTGGTCAATGCCGAGCTAGAAGATCCCACCGTCTGGAACGACCCAAAGCGCGCACAAGAGCTTGGGCGAGAAAAAAAGAATATTGAAGGTGTCGTTGACACCCTGACACAACTGGCACAAGCGATTGCCGACTCGGCTGAGCTCTTTGAATTGGCCGCTGCCGACGCTGATGACTCGACCCTTGAGGCCATTGAGCAAGACGCGGATCAATATCAAGCGAGTCTTGAAGGGATGGAGTTTCGCAGGATGTTCTCAAACCCTGCCGATCCGCTCAATTGCTTTCTTGATATCCAAGCGGGCGCAGGTGGGACCGAAGCTCAGGATTGGGCATCAATGTTGCTGCGTCAATACCTTAAATACGGTGAACGAAAAGGGTTCAAGGCTGAGTTGCTCGAAGAGTCAGACGGTGAGGTTGCAGGGATCAAATCCGCAACCATCAAATTTGAAGGCGAATACGCGTTTGGTTTTTTGAGAACCGAGTCAGGGGTGCACAGACTCGTTCGTAAAAGTCCGTTTGACTCTTCAGGTGGCCGCCATACGTCTTTTGCGAGCGTGTTTGTCTACCCCGAAGTAGACGATTCGATTGAAATTGATATCAATCCAGCAGACCTGCGTGTCGACACCTATCGTGCCAGCGGTGCAGGTGGGCAGCACATTAACAAGACTGACTCCGCTGTCCGGATTACCCACATCCCGACCAATATTGTTGTGCAATGCCAGAATGATCGGTCACAGCATCGTAATCGCGCCGAAGCGATGCAAATGCTCAAGTCACGCTTATTCGAACTAGAGATGCGCAATCGGATGGCAGAACAGCAGAAGATGGAAGATGCCAAAACAGACGTTGGTTGGGGGCATCAGATCCGCTCATATGTCCTTGACCAAAGCCGGATTAAAGATTTACGAACCAACGTTGAGATTTCCAATACGCAGAAAGTATTGGATGGCGATCTCGATCCATTCATCGAAGCGAGTCTAAAACAAGGGGTGTAATGATGGGGGTGTTGTTTATACTGACCGGGACGACCAAAGGCTTGGGCGAAGCACTCGCCAGACAAATCCTGATGAGCGCCTCAAATGAAGAACGTCATCTGGTCACACTGTCGCGAAAGCCTACCCAAGCGCTGACGGATCTTGCCACCAAACATGGGGTCAAACTCACCCACATCAACGTTGATTTGCAAGATGCAGTCGCCGTTAACCTCGCAACCAAACAGGTCAGTGACCTCATTGCAGCAACGCCAGTCACCTGGAAGCTACGGGTGATTCAGAACGCTGGCGTCGTCTCTCCCGTACTCGCCGCGAGCAAACTGACCGAGCTCGAGGTCATCAACACCGCGTTTCAAATTAACATTACTGCACCCATCGTGTTGAATGGATCCATTCTCTCAGCGGCTCAGCGCATGCTGGATAAGCGCATCATGCTGATTTCATCAGGCGCTGGTCGCTCACCCACGGCTGGATGGGGTGTCTACTGCGCCACCAAGGCCGCCATGGATCGCTATGTTGAAGTCGTCGCGCTTGAACAAGGCGACAAGCTTCGGATTACCTCGATGGCACCGGGCATTATTGATACCCAGATGCAGGTACAAATTCGCGAAAGCAATCCTGAAGACTTCCCTGCGATCGATCGCTTTAAGGGGTTTCATGAGCAAGGGCAGCTTGGCTCGGCTGAGACGATTGCCAGCCGTCTTCTTATCGCTTTCGAATTAGCCGAATACGGTTCAAAGCCGATCGACGATATTCGTCAATACACTTTCTAAATCATGACAGAACAAACTGCTCCGCAACACGACGAAAACCACCTGATCGCAGAACGACGCGCCAAGCTCGCCCTGCTGCGTGCGGGCGGCGTCGCCTTCCCCAATGATTTTGTCCCAACCGATCGCGCACAACCATTGCACGATAAGTACGGCAATGATGAAAAGCCTACTTTGGATGAAGCCAGACACCCCGCCTCGGTTGCCGGGCGGATGATGCTTAAACGTGTCATGGGCAAAGCGAGCTTCGCCACGTTGCAGGACAGTACTGGGCGAATCCAGATCTATTTGGATAGAAACTCACTGGGTGACGCGTTATACGATCATTTCAAGCAATGGGACATTGGCGACATCATTGCAGTCACAGGTTTTGTTTTCAAAACAAATAAGGGCGAATTGTCGATACACGCTTTAACCGCGAAAATTTTGTCCAAATCGTTGCGCCCCCTGCCAGACAAATTTCATGGTGTGTCGGATCAAGAAATTCGTTACCGTCAACGTTATGTTGATTTGATCATGACAGAGCAAACGCGCACCACCTTTTTGGCGCGTAGCAAAGCAGTCAGTGTCATTCGTCAAGTCATGACGGATGCCAGCTTTCTGGAAGTCGAGACGCCCATGTTGCATCCCATTCCGGGCGGCGCGGCAGCCAAACCATTCGAGACGCACCACAACGCTCTCGATATGCAGATGTTTTTGCGAATCGCACCTGAGCTTTACCTCAAGCGGTTGATCGTGGGTGGTTTTGAAAGGGTATTTGAAATCAATCGCAATTTCCGTAACGAAGGCGTGAGCCCTCGCCATAATCCCGAATTCACCATGATGGAGTTCTATGCAGCCTATGCAGACTACCAATGGTTAATGGATTTCACCGAAAACCTGATCCGCGAGACCGCCCTGCGAACCTGTGGCACTGCAACGTTGACTTACCAAGGTCGCGTGTTGGATCTGTCTCAGCCCTTTCATCGGTTGACCATTGTGCAAGCCATCATGCAGCATGCGCCGCAATATAGCGAAGCGCAATTGAATGATATCGAATTCGTCAAGCCAGAACTGAAAAAATTTGGCGTTGATATCCATGCCCCAAACTTTATGCATGCAGGATTAGGTGCCTTGCAACTCGCGCTGTTTGAAGAAACGGCAGAATCAAAGCTTTGGCATCCGACTTACATCATCGACTATCCCATCGAAGTGTCGCCGCTCGCCAGAGCGTCGGACACCCGACCTGGCATCACCGAGCGGTTTGAGCTATTTGCCACCGGACGCGAGATTGCCAACGGTTTCTCAGAGCTAAATGACCCGGAAGATCAAGCGGCACGTTTTCAGGCACAGGTGCATGCGAAAGACGCTGGCGACGAAGAGGCCATGTATTACGACTCGGACTACATCCGAGCACTGGAATATGGTATGCCACCAACAGGCGGTTGCGGCATAGGGATCGATCGTCTTGTCATGTTGTTGACTGACAGTCCCAGTATTAGAGACGTGATACTGTTTCCGCACTTACGAAAAGAGGACTAACCCGTCCTGTTCAAGCCGAGGTCTTTCGATGCAAAAGTTACATAATCCGCAGATAGACCTAGGCTGCCTAGTCCCATCAGCGTCTGATATTTGGAGCCGCCAAGCCATCAATTAAGATATTCAAGCATGCGGGCAATCGACTGGTTTGAGCTCTCTGTGCAGCCGCTAACACCTCTGCGGGGTCAGTGACAAGTTCGCCGTATCCCCCAAAGGCCGAACACACCTGATCATAACGCGTGGGCAAGAGTTCACAGCCAATCGTTCGAGACGCACCGTATTCGCGAAGTTGAATTTGATATTCGGCATTCCAGCGGGCATCGTTGCCAATAACAGCAACGAACGGCGCTTGATACCGCAGCGCAGTATCCAGCTCAGCACAATGAAAACCAAAGGTGCCATCACCCATCACGGCAACGACGGGCGTATTCGGGAAAGCCAGGCTTGCTGCCACGGCAAAGGGCAATGCAGAGCCAATCGCGCCAGCAACACCGTTAATCACACGGTTGGGTGCATGCAGGCATGCTTGAGCCCATTGCCCGATTTCACCCCCATCGCTCACCAATACAGCATCGGGGTGTGCATCCAGCAACGCCTGAAGCGGACGCAACGCTTGAACGGGATGCATCCCCTGGGGGCTAGTTGCGACGTCGGCCCATTGGCTAGGTCGAAACGCAATTGCGCTCTCCACCTGCGCCAGCCAACTCGCGTGAACCGGCGATCTTGTTGCGACACCAAGTAAGGCCTCCATGGTGGAGGTCAGATCCGACAGCGCCCATTCAACCAGACGGTGACCGACGTTGAGCTTGCTACGATCAATTTCAGACTGCTCTGCGTCAATCTGTACGAACTGCGCGGCCGCAGAGATCGCGGGGGCTTGACCGAATTTCAGCGTGAAATCTAACCGTTTACCGAGCAGCAAAATAAAGTCGGCTTGTGCCAACACTTGAGCAAAAGCACCTAGGCTTGGATCACCCACCCCACGTGGGCTTTCCATCCCGACCACGGGGATACCCAGCGCCGTTTGAAGCTGGTCTAGTGTTGCACGCCCTGCCCTTGTCATCGATTGTGGGCCAACCAACACGAGTGGTTGCTTTGCCGTTTGTAGACGGTTGATGAGGGATCGCGCCAGCGCTGGGTCAAGCGGTTGTGACACGGGCGCACAATCGGCCTTGCCAGGAAGAGGGGTTTGCTCGGCAAATTCAGCGTCAAGCACATCGTTAGGCAGGCTCAAATGGACAGGGCCCGGGCGACCACTCGCAGCCAGCTGAATCGCTCGGGCAAGCTCTCTGGGTAGCGCCTGTACACTCGACGCTGTCCAAGACCCTTTGGTCAGTGGTTCAGCCAGATCAGCCTGCCGCATCTCTTGAAACGCGCCCCTACCCAGCTGGTTATTCGGGGCATGGCCTGACAATAAGACAACGGGTGAATCACTCATGGCTGCCGTGTAGAGAGCGCCCACTGCGTTCGCGTGACCCGGACCACCGGTGACCAGCGCGATCCCCACCTCACCGGTCAAACGAGCCCATGCATCTGCCATATGCACAGCAGCGCCTTCATGCCGGGTGTGGATCAACTCAATGCCAGAGGCGAAACACGCATCGAACACCGGCATAATGTGATTGCCCGACAACGTAAAGATACGTGTGACGCCTTGGTTTTTTAGTGTCTGAACAAGTGCGTCGGCACCGCGAAGTTTTGGGGTAAACATAAGTGCTGCTCTTATTAATTGAGGTTGATGTTTAACTGTTGACCCAGTCGCTGGTATAAATCATATTGATCCATCACAAATTGCCGAGTTTGCTCAGGCGACAGCAGATGGGGCACACCGCCATAGGTCGCATTCGCATTGAGCCAAGATTGATTCTGGTGAAGATCACTGAGCAAACTGACCCAACGATTCGTTGCTATCTTATCCATGTTCGCTGGCCCAGCCAACGCGCTCCAACCGACAATTTGTTCAAGCTGTGGATAGCCTAACTCTCTCGCTGTGGGGATATCTGGCAAGTCAATGAGTCTGGATGTCGTTGTCGTCACCAGCGCGCGCAGGGCGCCTGACTGAATATGATTTAAGGAGGAGCTCAAATTGCCGCAACTAAAATCGACCTGATGTGACATCACGGCCACCACGGCTTCTGAACCACCCTTATAAGACACATGAGTCGCCTGATCAGGGCTCAATTGCAATAATTGAAACAACAATTGAGGCCCGAGTTGTTGGATTGAACCAACCCCTGCCGAGCTGTAGTTCAACTTACCGGGTTTGTCGCGCAATGCGCGAATCAAGTCAGAAAATTGCTTGATACTTGAATCGGCGTTAACGACACAAACGACCGGATTCAATTCGAGCAACCCTAAATAAGTAAAATCTGCGGGTAAATAGCCAACCCCTGTTTTCAGGGCGGGCAAGATCGACTGAGATCCAATACGAGCCAATAGCAAGGTATAGCCATCGGGGTTCGCGTCGCGCGCAGTGTGTGTCCCTAACGCCCCACTGGCGCCAGCTTTGTTGACAACCACCACAGATTGCCCAAGCGTTGCGGTCACTGCCTGCGCCAGGTTGCGAGCAGAAAGATCTGCATCGCCGCCCGCAGCAAAGGGGGCAATCAGTGTGACCGCATGGGTGGGATAAGCGGATATCTCAACAGCGCGACAGCCTTGCGGGTTCAAGGCAAATAAGCAACAAACAACCAGCAGATAAGCGATCCGGCACATCATGGTTTGGTCTCCTTTTGTCGCTCAAACAAACGAGCTTTTTTTTTGCTTTTATCTATTACAACAGGACTTTGAATTTCTTGTCTGACATACCTTCAACATCTCGATGCCCATGGTGGTGTTGCACCCGTGATGACCATGAGCATTTGGCGTATATTCTGGGGGCGATTAATGACCGATGCCGACACCTCCAGGCTCTATTATGCCCACCCTATTGACTCACGCGGCAGTACCACTTGCCATTGGCATTGGCCTAGGCAAAAACGAGATCTCTCAACGTCTGGTGATCGCGGGCATCTGTGCGTCAATGCTTCCGGATCTTGATGTCTTGGCATTTCGGTTCAATATTGTATATGACAACGCCTTAGGACATCGAGGGGCCAGTCACTCGATCGTTTTTGCGTTGTTAATTGCCTGCGTGATGTTGTTTTTTTCGAGATCCTTGAGATCGACACCGTTAAAAACATTTGCGTTCATTTTCATGAGCGCGGTTTCGCACGGGTTACTCGACGCCTTGACCAACGGTGGGAAAGGCGTTGCGTTCTTATGGCCATTTTCAACTCAACGCTTCTTTGCTTTTTGGCAGATGATTGAAGTTTCCCCGCTGAGTTTGAAGCGGATATTGAGCGCTTCGGGTCTCAAGGTCTTGGCGTCAGAACTGACTTGGGTCTGGGTGCCCGCCATCGCTCTCTGTGCACTGCTGATAGTCTCGCGATTGGCGTTCATGAGAAAAAGCGACAGCAGGACAGCTGACTAATGATGGGTATATGGCCTCATCCAGCCTAAGCCCGCCTCAACGCTTGCACGAGGTTTGTACTCTGCGCCAATCCAACCCTGGAAGCCGAGCGCATCGATATGAGCAATGACAGCTTCGTAATTGATCTCGCCTTCATCGGGTTCTGCACGACTAGGGACTGCAGCAATCTGGATGTGCCCAATATGGGGCAGAAACTGCTCGAGTTTCTTCATCACATCGCCTTCAGAAACACCCACATGATAAACATCGAACATCAACTTAACGTTATCTCGTTGGCACGCGGACCGGATCGCATTCGCCTGTGACTGGCGAGAATAGAGATACGCAGGTTTATCTCGCTCATTGATGGCTTCTAACAAAATGGTGATGTTTTTCTCTGCAGCTAAATCAGCCGCCCATTTCACATTTTCGATCATGGCAAGAATACCCTTGTCGATCATATTGGTCGCAACCACACCAGCCATGACATGTATTGCACTCGCCCCGCTGTCAACACACCATTGCAAGGTTTGTTGAAACCCTTTGCGAAAATCTTTCTGACGACCGGGTAATCCAGCAAGCCCTGACTCGCCCAGACTGGTATCACCTAAAGGCGTATTGATCCCCAGTAAGGTAAGACCAAGTTTTGCGCAAGCCGCTTTCACCTCTGACGCTGGGGTTTCGTAGGGCCAATGTAGTTCAATCGCTTTGAAACCTGCGGCTGACGCCTTCTCAATCCGTTCGAGCAAGGGTAGATTCGCCCAAAGAAATCCCAAATTAGCTGAAAACCGAGCCATTCATTTATCCCTTTTTTTTGTTAATGACTTTTTATTCATGACTTTTTATTCATGACTTTTTATTAATGACTTTCTTTGGCGTGATTAATCGTGTAGCGGGGGATCTCAATAACCAAGTCGATCTCTGCTAATTTGGCTTGGCAGGACAACCGGGAGGTGGTCGAAAGGCCCCAAGCACGATCCAGCAAATCCTCTTCCGCGTCCGTCGCAGCCTCTAACGAAGCGTACCCTTCTTTGATGATCACGTGACAAGTCGTGCAGGCACATGAGAGCTCGCAAGCGTGTTCAATCTCGATGTGGTGATTTAAGAGCGCGCGGCAAATTGACTGACCAGCGGGGGCCTCAATTGTTGCGCCGTCAGGACAAACATCAGGATGCGGTAAGACAGTTATGTTAGGCATATTCGAAGGTCAAAGGTCAAAATTCAGGATTCACAGCCGTCGTAAATTGATACCGTCAGGTAATGTCGTTGAGTGATTTACCCGTCAACACGGCTCGGATACTCCGATCCATTCGTTTTGCCGCAAAATCATCCGTTGCGCCAGAGAGTGCCTTGGTAGCGGCTCTGATGGTCTCAGCATCGCCGGTATCGCAAGCCGTTTGAGTATTCGACAGTAATTGCTCAATATGTTTGAGCGCTTCGGTAGACAATAGATCACGATCGGCCATCAGCGCGCCGCGAACAGACTCAATTAACCCAGTCGCTTCGACCTGCTGTTCGCGCAGCATGCGTGCTTTCGCATCGTCATCCGCCTTGGACAAAGCGTCAGACAGCATTTTTGCAATCTCATCATCCGTGAGACCGTAGGACGGTTTCACCGTCACCGACGCCTCGACCCCCGAGACCTGCTCTCTTGCTGTGACGCTGAGCAACCCATCAGCATCGACCTGAAACGTCACACGAATCCGAGCCGCGCCTGCGACCATCGGTGGAATATCACGTAACTCAAACTTGGCCAGCGATCGGCAATCCGACACCAGATCGCGTTCTCCCTGCACGATATGCAAGGACAAGGCCGTCTGGCCGTCCTTAAACGTGGTGAACTCTTGGGCCCTAGCCACTGGGATGGTGCTATTTCTGGGGATAATATGTTCGACTAGTCCACCCATGGTTTCTAGGCCAAGGGTCAACGGCGTCACATCGAGCAGTAACCAATCATCATCACTGCCTCGGTTACCTGCCAGTAAATTGGCCTGCAAGGCAGCCCCGAGAGCAACCACTTGATCTGGGTCCTGATCAATCAGAGGCTCAGATCCGAACAAATCCTTGACCTTGGCGCGCACGATCGGCATACGGGTCGCGCCCCCCACCATCACCACCCCTTTCACGTCCCTCGCCGTCAGCCCGGCGTCTTGTAATGCCCGCTTGGCGCTGACGAGCGTTCGATTCACCAAGGGGGTCGAAATTTGCTCAAAATGTGTTCGGTCAAGCGATAAACTCAACTCGCGACCTGCAACCACGAGCGTCTCTGATGCGGTCATTCGATCACTGATTGCCTCTCGCAGGCGCCGTGCGGCCGACAGCATGGCTCTACGATCTCGTAACGACAGCTGGCCAAGGGCATGTTGAGCCACAAAGTCATTGACGATCAATTGATCAAAGTCGTCTCCGCCTAGCGCTGTATCACCACCTGTTGCAATCACCTCAAAAACCCCGCGTGTAAGACGCAGTAAAGAGACGTCAAAGGTGCCGCCACCCAAATCATAAACCGCGTAAACCCCTTCAGATCCATGATCCAAACCGTAGGCAATGGCTGCGGCTGTGGGTTCATTTAATAAACGCAAGACATTCAAACCGGCCAGACGTGCGGCATCGCGCGTTGCTTGACGTTGCGCGTCGTCAAAATAAGCAGGTACGGTAATGACGGCGCCGACCAGATCGTCGCCCAGGGTCATCTCTGCCAGTCGCCTTAGCTTGTCGAGCACCTTCGCTGCAACTTCGACGGGTGAGATTGACTCAAATGTGGTTTTAATACGAACCGATTGGCCATCTTCAACAAAGTCATAAGGCATCTGGGTTTGCATGGCATCGGCATAAGATCTGCCCATGATGCGTTTAATTGACATCAGCGTGTCGGCCGGATGTGACCCAAGCTCGTCGAGGGCGTCCACGCCCACCTTGTATTGCTGGTGTTCGCCAACAAAGACCACAGAAGGCACCAGTAAGTGGCCGGCTTCATCAGCAAGTACCTCTGCCACACTGCTTCGCACCGATGCCACCAAACTATGGGTGGTACCCAGGTCAATGCCCACAGCGCTGCGTCGTTGATGGGGTGCCGGGGACTGTCCGGGCTCAGAAATTTGCAATAAGCTCATTGTTCAACTTTGTGGATATCAGTTCGGACGGCTGTCTGTCTCGTGAGAGTTGGCCTGACGGATTTGAGACATCAGCTTCTCGAGAAACATCCACTCGCGAATCTTGATGGATGCACCCAAGTAATCGGCGTGAGACAACAACACCCCACATTGACGGATTAATTCGGTCAGCGATTGAGACAACTCTGCTTCGAAATGGGCGATTGCCGTCGCATCACCCGCCTCGGAAATCTCATCCAATTGCTCATGCCATTGCATTTGTTGAAGCAAGAACTCAGGGCGCATGGCGGTATTGGTCTCAGTTTGCAAATCGATCCCCGCAAGCTCACATAAATAGGCCGCCCGCAGCAACGGCTGTCGCAAGATCCGATAGCCCTCGTTCGCCCGCGAGCTCCATTGCATCGCTACCCTGCGCTCTGCGGCTGACGCAGTCGCGAATTTGTCGGGATGAACGGCCAAAGCGACGCGCTTCCATGCCTGCTCTAGTTCGGTCGCATCCAGCGTGAAAGAGCGCGGCAGGCCGAACAACGCAAAGTAATCAGTATCGTTCACAGCTTAAACAGTGAAGGATTCACCGCAGCCGCAGGTCGCTTTCTCGTTAGGATTACGAAACTTGAAGCCTTCGTTCAAGCCTTCCCGAGCGTAATCGAGTTCTGTCCCATCCAAATAAGACAGGCTTTTGGGATCAATAAAAACTTTGACGCCAAAGCTCTCAAAGACCTGATCCTGATCAACGGGTTCATCGACATATTCAAGCTTATAGGCCATGCCCGAACAACCGGTCGTTCGAACGCCCAAGCGCAAACCAATGCCTTTACCGCGCTTTTGCAAATATTTACCGATGTGATCGGCAGCTTGTGAGGTAAGTGTGACAGCCATATCAACCTGCGTGCTTTTCTTTGTAGTCTTGGACAGCCGCTTTGATCGCGTCTTCTGCCAAAATTGAACAGTGAATCTTGACGGGGGGCAACGCCAACTCTTGGGCAATTTGCGTGTTACGAATCGTCAGTGCTTCGTCGAGTGTCTTGCCTTTTACCCATTCGGTGACCAACGAGCTGGATGCGATGGCTGAGCCGCAACCATAGGTCTTGAACCGTGCATCCTCAATGATGCCGGCGTCGTTCACACGGATTTGCAACTTCATCACATCGCCACAGGCGGGCGCACCGACCATCCCAGTGCCAACGCTTGCGTCGCCCTTATCGAACGTGCCCACATTGCGGGGGTTTTCGTAATGATCTAGTACTTTTTCGCTATAAGCCATGGTGATTCTCCAGTCTGTAGATTCTGTGTGCAGGCGCTAATTAGTGCGCTGCCCACTGAACGGAATTCAAATCGATACCCTCTTGTGCCATTTCCCAAAGAGGAGACATATCGCGCAGTTTGCCGACACGTGCTTTCAGCAGGTCAACCGCGAAATCAATTTCCTTCTCTGTTGTGTAGCGACCGATCGTGAATCGGATCGAGCTGTGCGCCAGTTCATCGTTGCGCCCTAGCGCACGCAACACATAAGAAGGCTCAAGACTCGCCGAGGTACAGGCCGATCCGCTCGATACGGCAATCTCTTTAATTGCCATAATCAGTGACTCGCCTTCAACATAATTAAAACTAACGTTCAGATTGTGAGGCACACGATGCTCAAGATCGCCATTCAAATACACCTCGTCCATCTGCGATAGCCCTGCCCACAGGCGATCACGCAGCATGCGGATACGTTCATTCTCAGCACTCATCTCAAGTTTGGCGAGATGAAAGCACTCACCCATCCCGACAATTTGATGCGTCGCCAACGTGCCAGAGCGAAAACCTCGCTCGTGACCACCGCCGTGCATTTGCGCCTCGATACGGATACGAGGCTTACGACGCACATACAAGGCGCCTATCCCTTTCGGACCATAGGTTTTGTGCGCGCAGAAAGACATGAGATCTACTTTCAACACCTGCAGGTCGATCACAACCTTGCCCGTTGCCTGAGCGGCATCGACGTGAAAAATCGTGTTGTTTGCGCGACAAAGCTCACCCAGTGTGGCTATGTCTTGAATCACGCCAATCTCGTTATTCACAAACATCACGGATACGAGCACCGTGTCTGGACGAAGCGCCGCTTTAAACACATCCAGATCGATCAGACCGTTTTCTTTGACGTCAAGATAGGTGACTTCAAATCCCTGTCGCTCTAGCTCACGGCAGGGGTCGAGGACTGCCTTATGCTCTGTTTTAACCGTAATAATGTGCTTGCCACGTTCTGCGTAAAAACCAGCGGCACCTTTGATCGCGAGATTATTGGATTCAGTAGCGCCCGATGTCCAGATGATTTCTCTGGGATCCGCATTGACCAGCTCAGCCACTTGAACGCGGGCGTGTTCCACAGCTGCCTCGGCTTCCCAGCCATAAGCATGACTGCGAGACGCAGGATTACCCGCATGCTCATAAAGCCAGGGCACCATTTTATCCACCACACGTGGATCGACGGGTGTTGTCGCCGAGTAATCAAAATAAATAGGAAGCGTTGACATGAATACTCCGATCACGAATAGATGTTAAGCAGTTGCGTGCGACACACGTTTGGTTACATCACCAGAACCATTTGCGTTGGTCGGGTCTGTGTGGCCGATGGAACTGACCATCACACCAACCCCCTTGGTTGTGCTTTCAGCCAATTGCCGGATACGTTGCTGGTCAACCAGGTCTTGAACAGAAACAGAATCCAGGAAATCAACCATTTTTCGGTTCAGCGCTGACCACAACTCGTGCGTCATGCAAATCCCTGGTTTACCGTCAATACCGGTATTACAGTCCGCCTTACCACTACAGTTCGTGGCATCGAGAGGCTCATCAACGGCAAAAATAATATCGGCTACCGTGATTTCACGAGCGAGTCTTGCCAAGTTATACCCACCGCCTGGGCCACGAACGCTTTCAACGAGTTCATGACGGCGTAATTTGCCGAACAATTGCTCAAGATAGGAGAGTGAAATATCCTGCCGCTGGCTGATCGCAGATAACGTAACCGGACCGCTTTGCTGACGCAACGCTAAATCGATCATTGCCGTAACTGCAAACCTGCCTTTCGTCGTAAGCCTCATGACAGCATCCTTAAGATAGACCTTTATCGATCAGCTTAGAGGCAACCCCTCAATCCGATCAAGCGTAACGGTTAACCTAGTAATATAGTCAAGTATAACAAATTCCCGACTAATTTACTAGGGTAATCGATATATGACGTGCAGAAAAAGGCTAAAAAAATACCGCGTCACGGCGCGGTATTTTTTTCTGAGTGACGATCAGGCAGCTTGGTACTGTGTTGCGCGCTTGCGAACCAGTTCAAGAACACCTTGGCAGGCGTCTTCGAGATAATCCAGTACTTTATTGAAACCCTCGGGGCCACCGTAGTACGGATCTGGCACCGTTGCTTCTTCGAACTCATTGGCAAAACGCATCATGAGCATCAGTTTGTGCTGATGCAGTTTGGGACATTGCTGCTGCAATGCAGAGAGGTTTTCCCAATCCATCGCGAGGATCAAGTCATATTCGCAGAAATCTTCAGCGCTGACCTGCCGAGCTTCACCGTGACTAATTTCGTAGCCACGTTTACGCGCAGCAGCGACTGCTCGGGCATCCGGGGCCTCACCGACGTGAAAATTGTGTGTACCCGCCGAATCAATGCCTACAACGTCGGCTAAACCAGCCTCGTTGAGCAAATGGCGGAACACGCCTTCAGCCGAGGGCGAGCGGCAAATATTGCCCATGCATACGAATAGAACTTTTGTCATCATGGTGCATATTGTGCGGGGAAACCCGTAACTTGTCTAGCGATTTTTGTGTAAAAAACAAGCTAAGAAAAATAATTATAAATTCAAAATATTTGTTATATTTCAATTATTTATTTATTGAATATGAAATTTTACATTAACATCATTATCAATATTTAAACATCTCCATAACTACCTCAGCAATTTGTTACTGATAGATTTCACCACGATGGTTCATTTTGACCTCAAAAAATGTGTTATGCCCCATAACGGAGCACTTGATCTTGCAGGGTTTTAAGACGATCTCTCACCGCTGCAGCCTGCTCAAACTCAAGATTTTTGGCATGATCGAACATCATGCGCTCGAGTCGTTTCATCTCACGCGCCACCGCCTTTTCATCTTTCAGCAACTCAAGAGGGATGGCTTCGATTTCTTCTTCGTCGGCGGTGGGTACCAAGATGCCATCAATCAGCTCACGAACGGCCTTTCTGACACTACGGGCTTCGATCCCATGTTCGATATTGAAGGCAAGTTGAGTGTCTCGGCGCCGCTGGGTTTCACCGATCGCGCGGTTCATTGAATCAGTCATTCGATCAGCGTAGAGAATCGCCCGTCCATTCAGGTTGCGCGCGGCACGCCCAATCGTCTGGATCAAACTTCGTTCAGAACGTAAAAAACCTTCTTTGTCCGCATCCAAGATTGCCACCAGCGATACTTCAGGGATATCCAAGCCTTCGCGCAGCAAGTTAATGCCAACCAAAACATCGAAAACCCCGAGTCTCAGATCTCGCAAAATTTCGACTCGTTCTACCGTATCAATGTCTGAATGCAAATACCGAACCCGAATGCCATGCTCATTGAGGTAGTCAGTTAAATCCTCAGCCATGCGCTTCGTGAGCGTGGTCACCAGTACGCGCTCTTCGACGGCGACTCTCAACTTGATTTCACCCAGCAAATCATCGACCTGAGTGCGTGCCGGACGAACCTCAACAATGGGATCTACCAATCCGGTCGGACGAACCACTTGTTCGACCACATTGTCGCTATGCGCTTGCTCGTAATGACCGGGTGTCGCTGATACGAAGACACACTGACGCATCCTTGCCTCGAACTCCTCGAGTTTGAGCGGGCGATTATCAAGTGCCGACGGCAATCTAAAACCATAGGTCACCAAGGTGTCTTTACGAGCGCGGTCGCCTCGATACATACCGCCAAGCTGTCCGATGGTGACATGGCTCTCATCGATAAACATCAAAGCATCGCTCGGCAGGTAATCGATCAGCGTTGGCGGAGGATCGCCGGGAGCCGCACCTGACAAATGTCGAGAATAATTCTCAATCCCTTTGCAAAACCCAAGTTCGACCAACATCTCTAGGTCGAATTTTGTGCGTTGCTCAATCCGTTGCGCCTCAACGAGATGCCCTGCGTCAACGAAATATTTCGTCCGTTCACGCAACTCATCCTTGATGGTTTCGATGGCACGCAACACCGTGTCTCTTGGCGTCACGTAATGGGAGCCCGGATAAACCGTGAAACGAGGAACTTTGTGTTTGACTTTGCCGGTGAGCGGATCAAACAGTTCAAGCAACTCTACTTCGTCGTCAAACAGCGATACCCGAAGCGCAAGCTCGGCACTTTCTGCTGGAAAAATATCAATGGTTTCGCCCCGCGCCCTGAAAATACCGCGCGTAAATTCGAGATCGTTGCGCTCATATTGCATCGCCACCAGCCGAGCGAGTATCTCGCGCCTGTCGATTCGATCCCCCACGCGCAAAATGAGTACCATGGCGTGGTAATCGCTGGGGTTACCAATACCGTAAATGCACGAAACTGTACCAACAATGATGGTATCCCTTCGCTCTAGCAGACTTTTGGTGGCAGATAGTCGCATCTGCTCGATGTGTTCATTGATCGATGAGTCTTTTTCAATAAACAGATCCCGAGTCGGCACATACGCCTCAGGCTGGTAATAATCATAGTACGAGACAAAATACTCAACCGCGTTCTTGGGGAAAAACTCTCGCATTTCGGCATACAGTTGCGCGGCCAGGGTTTTATTCGGTGCCAACACAATGGCAGGCCGCCCGGTTCGAGCGATGACATTGGCCATGGTGAAGGTCTTACCTGAGCCGGTAACGCCCAACAGTGTCTGACTCATCAACCCATCATTGATCCCCTGCTCTAACTGGTCGATCGCTCGGGGCTGATCACCGGCTGGTGGATAGGGTTGAAAAAGATGGAACGGGCTGTCGGGATAATCCACAAATCTCGGCCCAACACTGCCTGCCACAATGGGCTTGTAGGTGTCGTCTTTGAGGTCGTTTTCGCCTTGAGCGAGCGGGATGGGTGTATCTTCGGTGGTCATGCTAGACTTATTCCGTGAGCCCCCTGAACAGGGGTTAACCATACATTATGTTCTGACTAGATGAAAGCGTCCACCCCAACCTGCGGACACTCAGCCGGAATGACTGTTTACCTTTGATTCCTTTAAAAGCACCCATTTTTTTTAAAACACTCATGAGCACCCTATTCCAGTCTGTTGAACTCGCCCCCCGTGACCCGATTCTTGGCATGACCGAGCAATACAATGCTGACCAGAATCCAGCAAAAGTAAATCTTGGTGTCGGGGTGTATTACGACGATCAAGGTCGCATCCCTGTCCTCAAGGCGGTTGCCCTAGCTGAGGCACAGCGTGCTCAAGCTGGCGCCGCACGTGGTTATCTCCCAATTGAGGGGATCGCAGGCTACAACCAGGCTGCGCAAAAACTGTTGCTCGGTAAAGACTCGCCGCTGCTAGCGGCCGGGCGAGCGCTGACCTTTCAGGGGCTAGGTGGTACCGGTGCCTTGAAAATTGGGGCCGACTTTATTCAACAATTGGTGCCAGGCGCAAAGGTGGCGATCAGCAATCCAAGCTGGGAGAATCACCGCGCGTTGTTTGAGCGAGCTGGTTTTGAGGTGGTCAATTACCCGTACTACGATGCGACTACTCACGGTGTCGATTTCGCTGCGATGGTGGGCTTTCTCAAAGCGCTGCCACCCCAAAGCGTCGTCGTCCTGCACGCCTGTTGTCATAACCCAACGGGCGCTGATTTGACCATCGAACAATGGCGCGAGGTAGCCCAAATCGTCAAATCGGGTGATCTGATTCCTTTTCTGGATATTGCCTATCAGGGCTTCGGTGATGGGGTCGATGCGGATGCAGCCGCAGTCAGACTTTTCGCCGACATGGACATCACGATGTTCATCAGTTCATCTTTTTCTAAATCGTTTTCCTTTTATGGCGAGCGCGTTGGCGCCTTAACGATCATCACAGGTAGCAAAGATGAATCGAGCCGCGTGCTGAGTCAAGTCAAGCGCGTGATCCGGTCTAATTACTCAAATCCGCCGACTCACGGTGGCACAATCGTCGCATCCGTCTTGAACTCGCCTGAGCTCGCGGCCATGTGGGATCAAGAGTTAGGCGAAATGCGTGACCGCATCCGCTTAATGCGTCAACAATTTGTTCAGAAACTCAAAGCGCACGGTGTCAAACAAGACTTTGATTTTGTACTCAAACAACGCGGTATGTTTTCTTATTCGGGGCTCACAGCCGCTCAAGTGGAACGCATCCGCGCAGAACACGGTATCTACGCATTAAGTAGCGGTCGAATTTGTGTCGCTGCCCTTAACAGCCGCAATATCGATAGAGTCATTGCAGCGATCGCTTCCGTCGTTTAAGCGACATAACGTCCACGAACCGGCCTCCTCTGATGGTCGGTTCGGTCTCTGGGTATTGACTTGCCTTTCTGCCCGATCAAGGTCACAATACAGCCTGTATATAAACACAGCACCGTATGAGGCAAGCATGGCAACCCTACTGACCGAGCGTCAACAGCAAATTCTGGATCTCATCCGGCAAGCCGTCGCCCATACTGGCTTCCCTCCTACGCGGGCAGAAATTGCCCAAACGCTAGGCTTCAAGTCGGCCAATGCCGCAGAAGACCACCTCAGGGCCCTTGCAAAAAAAGGGGTCATTGAATTAACGGCGGGTGCTTCGCGAGGTATCAAGCTGACCGACGCCGCGCGAATGTACGAGAATCTTCAAGAATTTGATTCCGCAGATGACCCAGTCAAATACAGGCATGACGTGTCTGCCCCTCAGGGTCTGGGGCAACTGATCTTGCCCGTGGTTGGCCGAGTTGCTGCGGGTCATCCAGTTCTGGCCATTGAAAATATTGAACGCGAAATCAATGTGGATCCCGCGCTGTTCACTCAAACACCCGATTACTTACTGATGGTAAAAGGGCTGAGCATGCGTGACGCAGGCATCTTGGATGGGGATTTATTGGCAGTCAAGAAGGCGACCGACGCGAGAAACGGTCAAATCGTGGTGGCGAGAATAGACGATGAAGTCACCGTCAAACGCTATCACAAGAAGGGTTCGATTATCCAACTGTTGCCAGAAAATCCAGATTTCGACCCGATTATCATCGCATCAGACCAAGATTTTTCAATTGAAGGCATTGCGGCTGGATTGATCCGAACCTCACCCCTGCAATAGACAACAAGTTACAGATCGCGCCAGCTATCCAAGTGGCGACGATCGCGCTTGGTCGGTCTACCGTCGATGGTGTTTGATGGTTCTCGATAGAAACGGTGATTTTCTGCTGCTTGCTGTCGCTTGAGGGCACTCTCTGGTGTTTCTTCAAAAAGCAAACGCGCCAGAGCGGCGCTGCGCCTTATATCAGTAATACCGCGAACAATCAGTTCAGTCCTATCCTGTTCTCTGACAATCAGCAGTCTGTCGCCGACTTTGACCCCTCGAGCCGGTTTCGCCCGATCGCCGTTGACATGCACTCGACCGGCCTCAATCGATGCAGTGGCTAGGGATCGCGATTTGAAAAACCGCGCTGCCCAAAGCCACTTATCAACTCGAACTGAATCCGAAAACTCAATCACTCGTTCACACCAGCCAACAAGACTAGTGTTTCAACACGGGATCTTCGCCTTCTGCCGTGTCCGGTTTAGCGGTGACAATCGCTTCCTCATGAACGGGCGCCTCATCTGGTATCGGTTGAGGCGCACGCTCTAAGGCAACGGCTAAGACTTTGTCGATCCAACGCACGGGCACAATGTCGAGGTGATTTTTAACGCTGTCAGGGATTTCAGCAAGGTCTTTGACGTTTTCCTCGGGAATCAGCACGGTTTTAATGCCGCCACGATGCGCCGCAAGCAACTTCTCCTTCAGACCACCAATGGCCAAAACTTCACCGCGCAACGTGATTTCACCCGTCATCGCAACATCAGCCCGAACTGGAATATGCGTCAAAGCTGACACGATCGCTGTCGTGATCGCAATGCCAGCAGATGGGCCATCCTTAGGTGTCGCGCCTTCCGGGAAATGTACGTGGATATCACGCTTCTCGAACAAGCTGTCAGCAATCCCAAGCCTTCTTGAACGAGCGCGAACCACTGATCTGGCCGCCTCGACAGATTCTTTCATGACATCGCCAATTGAGCCCGTACGCTGTATCACCCCTTTGCCGGGCATATCTACGACTTCGATCGTGAGAAGATCGCCGCCCACCTCAGTCCACGCCAAGCCAGTCACTTGTCCGATCTGATTGTCTTTCTCAGCCATACCAAAGGTGAACTTTCGCACACCCAGGTAATCGTTCAAGTTGTCAGCATTCACCAACACCTGAGGTAATGGCTCTTTACTTTTTGCAAGCCGATGAGCCTCGGCATCTGCCAGTAATTTTTTAACCACTTTACGGCAGATCTTGCCGACTTCACGCTCTAAAGAACGCACACCAGCCTCTCGGGTGTAGTAGCGCACAATATCACGAATGGCCGATTCATCGACCACCAATTCATCGGGCTTGACGCCATTGTTCTTCATGACCTTAGGCAACAGGTGATCTGTTGCAATATGAATTTTTTCGTCTTCGGTATAACCCGACAAACGAATGACTTCCATACGGTCGAGCAACGCTGCCGGGATGTTCAGGGTGTTACTCGTCGCAACAAACATGACATCCGACAAATCAAAATCCACCTCTACATAGTGGTCTTGAAACGTGTGGTTTTGCTCAGGATCGAGTACCTCAAGCAAGGCCGAGGCTGGATCACCCCGAAAATCCATGCCAAGCTTGTCGATTTCATCGAGCAAAAACAGTGGATTACGGACTGCAACTTTGGTCATATTTTGAAGGATTTTGCCCGGCATTGACCCAATGTAGGTGCGTCGATGACCGCGGATTTCAGCTTCGTCCCGCACACCACCCAAGGCCATCCGTACAAACTTACGGTTGGTTGCTTTGGCAATTGACTGACCCAAAGAGGTTTTACCCACGCCTGGTGGTCCGACGAGGCACAAAATCGGGGCTTTCACCTTGTCAACGCGCTGTTGTACCGCGAGGTACTCAAGGATGCGCTCTTTCACTTTGTCTAAGCCGTAGTGATCATTATCCAAGACCGACTCAGCATTCGGGATAGAGTTATTAACCTTGCTCTTTTTACGCCAAGGCAGGTTGATCACCGTATCAATGTAGTTACGAACGACCGTTGCTTCGGCAGACATCGGCGACATCAACTTCAGCTTCTTTAGCTCGCTATCGACTTTCTTGCGAGCATCTTTAGGCAATTGAGCCGCTTGAATCTTTTTCTCAAGCTCTTCAATGTCAGCCCCTTCTTCACCCTCGCCGAGCTCTTTCTGAATGGCTTTCACTTGCTCGTTGAGGTAGTAATCGCGCTGGCTTTTTTCCATTTGCTTTTTGACGCGGCCGCGGATGCGCTTTTCGACTTGCAGGATATCAATCTCTGTCTCAAGTTGTGAAAGCAAAGCCTCAAGACGCTCAGAGGTACTCACAATTTCGAGCATCTTCTGCTTTTGCTCGAGTTTCAACGGCAAATGAGCCGCGATGGTATCTGCCAAGCGACCAGCATCATCAATGCCACCCAGAGAGGTCAGAATCTCAGGGGGAATTTTCTTGTTTAGTTTGACGTATTGCTCGAATTGCGCAACGATCGCCCTGCGCAACGCTTCGACTTCAGAGCCGGCAGACACATCGGGAGCAATCGGCAAAACTTCTGCGGTAAAGTGCGTCTCTGAATCCTGGATTGCTGCCACACGGGCCCGTTGCGATCCCTCGACAAGCACTTTGACGGTGCCGTCAGGCAGCTTGAGCATCTGTAAAATAATGGCGACACAACCAATTTCATAGACGTCATCGGGGGTTGGATCATCTTTGCCTGCTGATTTTTGCGCGGCCAACATGATGCTTTTACCCGCCTCCATGGCAGCCTCAAGCGCTCTGATTGAACGCGGACGCCCCACAAACAAGGGGATCACCATATGAGGGAACACCACCACGTCGCGCAGGGGAAGCAAAGGTAAATTAATTAACTCGGAAGGAAGGGTCTGATTTCCAGACATAAGTAAATCCTAATCAGTTCTCGGCAAATCCGAACAGGGCAAAGCAGCCGTCGCGATACCCGTAATATCACTACAGTTCTGTTATGTAGACGATAGCCTAAATTTCAAGGTTTTTTTCAAACAGTCGAAAAAAAAGCCTTCAAAACGAATGAAGGCTTTTTAAAAATGGCGCAGTCTATGATCACGCTGCAGCATCTTGAATGTTGCGGCGACTCGTCTCGGCCGGTGTCGCGTCTGTCTCTTCACCGTAGACTAAAAGAGGTTTGCTCTTACCGTCAATACATGTGTCCTCAACAACCACCCGTTTGACATTACCTTGGGTAGGTAATTCATACATGGTATCGAGCAAAGCGGCTTCGAGAATAGAGCGTAAGCCACGAGCACCCGTTTTGCGCTTAATCGCTTTGAGTGCGATTGCCTTTAAGGCGGCAGGACGAATCTCGAGCTCAGCCCCCTCCATGGCAAACAGTTTTTGAAACTGCTTAACGACTGCATTCTTGGGCTCGGTCAAAATCTGAACCAATGCATCTTCGTCTAGCTCTTGAAGCGTTGCAACCACAGGGAGACGGCCAACCAACTCGGGAATAATGCCAAATTTGACCAAATCCTCGGGCTCAACCTCTAAGAAGGTATCACCAGTCGATTTTTCGGATTTTGCGTCCACCGATGCACTGAAACCAATGCCTGAGCGTTCGGTACGATTGCGAATGACTTTTTCAAGACCATCAAACGCACCACCAACGATAAACAGGATATTGGTCGTGTCAACTTGGACGAAGTCTTGATTGGGATGCTTGCGTCCCCCTTGCGGAGGAACAGAGGCAACTGTCCCTTCAATCAGTTTGAGCAGTGCTTGCTGCACCCCTTCACCGGATACGTCTCGGGTGATAGATGGGTTATCTGATTTGCGTGAAATCTTGTCAATCTCATCGATGTAAACAATCGCTTGCTGCGCCTTATCCACTTCATAATTGCAGTTCTGCAGCAATTTTTGAATGATATTTTCGACATCTTCGCCGACGTAGCCCGCTTCTGTCAGCGTGGTCGCATCGGCCATCACGAAGGGGACATTCAATTGGCGCGCGAGCGTCTGCGCTAGCAGTGTCTTGCCAGAACCCGTGGGCCCGATCAGCAAAATATTGCTCTTTGACAACTCGACATCGTCACCTTTGATGTCACCATGCCGTA
Organism: Jezberella sp.; assembly: GCF_964834465.1. Lineage (NCBI taxonomy): Bacteria > Pseudomonadati > Pseudomonadota > Betaproteobacteria > Burkholderiales > Alcaligenaceae > Jezberella > Jezberella sp. The sequence continues at coordinate 91,731 of NZ_CBAZRM010000012.1, read as the reverse complement.
AACGCTTGTAATGATTGTAGACAGCGACAGCAAGCACCCGTTTTGGCGCCTCTTGACCAATCACATACTGATCGAGAAAGGACTTGATCACTGCTGGTGTTGGCAAATCTGACTTAATCGACGCACGGGCACTGGCCTGAGCTTCTTCGCGAATAATTTCGTTACATAAATCAATACATTCGTCGCAGACGAAAACAGACGGTCCAGCGATCAGCTTTTTGACTTCCTGTTGCGTCTTGTTACAAAACGAACAGTGCAAAACTTTTGCAGGGGCTGAACCTTTCTTCTCTGTCATATCAATCCATCACCGCTATTTTTTTTAAAATCACTGATTAACAACAACCGAAAACAACCAAAGCGCTTATTTAGCTTCTGCCGCCGTCTCAGCTCGTGAAAACAAGACCTTATCGATCAAACCATAGGATACCGCGTCTTCTGCAGACATAAAGTTGTCTCTCTCAGTATCCTGCGAGATGCGCTCAACGGACTGCCCTGTCTTTTCAGCAAGAATTTTGTCAAGACGAGCACGCAGATCGAGGATCTCTCTGGCTTGAATCTGAATATCGGTCGATTGCCCTTGCGCGCCACCCGATGGCTGATGAATCATGATGCGCGAATTTGGCAGAGAAAACCGTTTGTCTTTTGCGCCTGCCGCCAGCAAAAAAGCGCCCATGCTTGCAGCCAACCCTGTACACAGGGTAGATACGTCTGGTTTGACGAAATTCATGGTGTCGAAAATGGCCATCCCTGCGTACACTGACCCACCGGGTGAGTTGATATACAGCGCGATATCCTTGTCTGGATTTTCGGATTCAAGGAACAACAGCTGCGCAACCACTAAATTTGCCGACTGATCATTGACGGGGCCCACCATAAATATCACGCGCTCTTTGAGCAAGCGAGAATAAATATCGTAAGACCGCTCGCCTCTGCCTGACTGTTCAATCACCATCGGTATGTAACCGAGACCCGTCGGTGTGACGGATGAACCGCCATGCATTGAGGCGTAAAAATCAGTGAAGCGTTGCATTTAACGGTTTCCCATGATGTCTTCGAATGGCACTTCTTGGTCGGTTACCTTGGCTTTGCCCAAGACAAACTGAACAACGTTATCTTCGAGCACAATGCCTTCGACTTCAGCACGGCGTGCACGATCAGTCAAATAATAGCTGACGACTTGAGCCGGCTGCTCGTAGCTGGCGGCAAACTCTTCGATGCGCGCACGAACTTGCTCTGGTTTAGCCTGTAATTGCTCTTTAGCAATCAGTTCAGACACCAATAAACCAAGCTTCACGCGGCGTTCGGCCTCTTCGACAAACTCCTCAGCAGGAATCGGCATTTTGTCTGCATCTGGAAAGCCACGCTCTTTTAACGACTCACGGGCTGCTGCGATGCGATCTTGCACTTCGCTATCCACCAAGGCCTTGGGAACCTGAAAACTCGCCGCCTTGGCCAAGGCATCCATCACATTGGTTTTGGTTCGCGCTGCGGTGCGAGCTTTGCTTTCGCGATCGATGTTGCCACGAATGTCTGCCGATAATTTTTCGATATCACCGTCGGGCTCACCCAGCGTCTTGGCAAACTCTGCATCAAAGGCGGGCAACACGGGTTCGCCGACTTCCTTCACCGTGATGGTGAACTCAGCCGTTTTACCAGCGACATCTTTACCAGCGTAATCGGCGGGGAAACTCAATGCAAAAACCTTGCTTTCGCCAGCCTTCATGCCACGGGCGGCCTCTTCAAACTCAGGCAGCATACGCCCTTCGCCCAAAGTAAACGAAAAGTCGTCTGCTTGACCACCATCGAACGGAACACCGTCGATTTTGCCCAAAAAATCGAGCGTTACTTTATCTTGATCTGCGGCTGCGCGATCTTCGCGAGCAACAAAGGTTGCACGCTGTTTGCGTAGAATGTCGATCGTGCGTTGAAACTCATTGTCGCCCACCGCTGTCACGACGCGACTGACTTCAAGTGCCGTGATATCTGGTACCTCAACGACTGGATAGACTTCGAATGTCGCTAGAAAGGTGAGGGTTTCATCAGAAGTGGTCTCTGCCTTTGGCTCAAGCTTGGGGGTACCCGCAATGCGCAACTGCGCTGCACTAACCGTTTCTTGCAACTTGTCACCAACTTGCTGGTTGATCACATCATAGCGAATGCCAGGGCCATGCATGCGCTCAAGCATTGCAACGGGCACTTTGCCCGGACGAAATCCCGCCGCCTTAGCTGTGCGCGACACTCGCTTCAACTCGGCCTGCACGGCCTGCTCGATCTGAGCCATGGCTACAGACAATTCAACGCGGCGCTCAAGGCCGGACAGAGTTTCAACCACTGGTTGCATGTAGAGACCTACCAAACAAAGATAAGAAAAATAAGAAAAAGCTTGGCTCAGAACGCACGACTAAGCCAAACCACTCATTCATAAAATGGTGCGAAGGGGGGGACTCGAACCCCCACACCTGTTACGGCGTCAGGACCTAAACCTGGTGCGTCTACCAATTTCGCCACCTTCGCAATAGCCGACTATTGTAACGCACCCTGAGAGTATCAATCCTGACCGTGGATACCCTAAAGCCAAGCTGATGGTTAAAATACTCACCATGAATCCGAGACTGCAATCCTTACAGCCCTACCCATTCGAAAAACTGCGCGCCTTGATTGCCAGCGCTAATCCGGCGTCTGCGAGCATCAAGCCAATCAATTTATCGGTGGGTGAACCGAAACACGCAGCACCCCAGTGCGTCAAAGATGCCGTGGTGAACGGTCTTGCCGGGCTATCCCTGTACCCAGCGACCAAGGGTGAACCTGGCTTACGCGAGGCGATTGCCAACTGGATGGCGCGTCGCTATCAAATGCCAGCGCTTAACCTTGAAACGCAGGTATTGCCGGTTTTAGGGTCGCGAGAAGCCCTGTTCGCTTTTGCCCAGACGATCTTAAATCCGGTTGAAGGCGCTACGGTGGTGTGCCCTAACCCCTTCTACCAGATCTACGAGGGTGCTACCTTACTGGCGGGTGCACGACCCTATTACGTCAACAGCGACCCGGAGCAAAATTTTCGGACGGCGTGGGAAACCGTGCCCAACGAAGTCTGGGCTAAAACGCAGTTGGTCTTTGTTTGTTCGCCGGGTAACCCAGCGGGCAACGTGATGAATCTCGCCGACTGGAAATACCTGTTCGACTTATCGGATCGGTTTGATTTTGTCATCGCTTCAGACGAGTGCTATTCAGAGATTTATTTGGATGAGTCCGCACCGCCGTTGGGCGGCATGCAGGCGGCTTATCAACTGGGTCGCTCTGATTACAAAAACCTCGTGAGCTTCTCTAGCTTGTCTAAACGCTCAAATGTGCCAGGCATGCGCTCTGGCTTTGCGGCAGGGGATGCAACGCTCATCGCGAAATTTTTGCTCTATCGCACTTACCACGGCAGCGCAATGTCACCCGTCGTCTCTGCCGCTAGTATCGCTGCTTGGTCTGACGAGGTACACGTCATTGACAACCGTCGGCAGTATCGCGACAAATTCGATGCGGTGCTGCCCATTCTGGCGCCCGTCTTAGCGGTCAAACGTCCAGATGCCTCTTTTTACCTTTGGGCAGGCACACCCGGATCCGATACTGACTTTACGCGAGACTTGCTCGCCGCCACAGCGGTGACAGTGCTGCCAGGCAGTTTTGTGAGTAGAAACAATCACGGCATCAACCCTGGTGAAAACCGAATTCGGATTGCCTTAGTCGCCCCGTTGAATGAATGTGTCGAGGCGGCGCACCGCATCGCAGATTTCGTTCGCACGCAGTAACTGGTTTTTTTTAGCAGTAGTCCCTCTTCTTTCAACCGCATAGCTACAGATACTCATATGACTCTCGACCTCCAAACGACCATCGAACAGGGCTGGGAAGCCCGCAGCACCATCAGCCCAAAAGAAGCAGATGCCAGCATCAGAGAAGCCGTCGAACATGCAATCGATGCATTGGATACAGGACGGCTTCGCGTCGCAGAGAAAGTCGACGGCAATTGGGTGGTGCATCAGTGGCTCAAAAAAGCAGTGTTACTTTCGTTCCGGCTGAACGAAAATGGCATCATCGGTCAGTCGCCTGTGCAGTTTTACGACAAGGTGCCACTGAAGTTTGCAGACTTTGGGCGCACTGCATTCGAAACGGGTGGCTATCGCGTCGTCCCGCCAGCGGTGGCTCGTCGCGGTTGCTTCATCGGTCGAAACGTGGTGTTGATGCCATCCTATGTGAATATTGGTGCCTACGTCGATGAGGGCACCATGGTTGACACCTGGGCGACAGTCGGTTCATGCGCGCAAATTGGTAAAAACGTTCACCTCTCGGGTGGCGTGGGTATCGGTGGTGTGCTTGAACCTTTGCAAGCGAATCCAACGATCATTGAAGATAATTGCTTTATCGGCGCCCGCTCTGAAGTCGTCGAGGGGGTGATCATTGAAGAAAATTCAGTGCTGTCGATGGGGGTATTTATTTCGCAAAGCACCCGTATCTACAATCGCGAAACCAAAGAAATTACGTATGGCCGCGTGCCGTCAGGGTCGGTCGTCGTCCCTGGGTCTTTACCTGCTGAAGACGGCAGCCACAGCCTGAGTTGCGCCGTCATCGTCAAACGGGTCGATGCCCAAACGCGTGCTAAGACCAGTATCAACGATTTGTTGCGCGCTTAATGACTACCCGCTCAAACAAACAGGTTGCTAACCATGTCTGATCGAAACAGCGCTGCACGTGCTGTTCTGGTCACCGTGAGAGATCTGATTCGCTTTGGCGTGTCGCGTTTCAATGGGCATCAGCTATTTTTCGGTCATGGATCCGACAATGGCTGGGACGAAGCGGTTTACTTAGTGTTGCACGCCCTACATCTGCCCGCGGATCAACTCGATCCTTTCATGGATGCGCATGTGTTACCCGACGAGAAAGAACGGGTGCTTGATTTGATCGATCGCAGGTGCATGGATCGAGTCCCGGCTGCATATTTGACCAACGAAGCATGGTTGCAAGGCTATCGATTTTTTGTCGATCAGCGGGTCATTGTGCCTCGTTCACCCATTGCAGAGTTGCTGGTGGCACATCTGAGCCCATGGATTCCATATCCGGATGATATTTCACATATTTTGGATTTATGCACGGGGTCGGGTTGTCTGGCCATCATTGCAGCGCATGAATTTCCAGATGCGGTGGTTGACGCGACTGACATCTCCAGCGATGCACTTGAAGTGGCAAAAATCAACGTCCAAGAACACGGATTAGCCGATCGCCTGAGTTTGTACCAAGGCAGCCTGTTCGAGTCACTTAACGTCAATCGTCGATACGATCTCATCATTTGCAACCCCCCCTACGTCAACAGTACGACGATGGATCAGTTGCCAAAAGAGTATCTTCACGAACCTCGACTGGCACTGGCAGGTGGCACCGATGGGATGGACTTGATTCGCAACATCATCGAACAGGCACCACAACATCTGTCCGAGCAGGGCATGTTGCTGCTCGAACTCGGTCACGAACGCGCTTATTTCGATGCAGCGTTCCCTGACTTAGCACCCATGTGGCTCGACACCACTGAGGCGACCGATCAGATTCTGTTACTGACTCGCGAGCAACTCCTCACGTGATTCGCGCAACAGGTCTTACCATTCGTCGAGGGGCTAAGGTGCTACTCGACACGACTGATTTCGTGGTTCATCCGGGCGAACGGGTGGGCATTGTCGGCCGGAATGGCGCCGGCAAAACCACCCTGTTTGCGCTTTTACAAAAAGAAATGGATGCCGACGCTGGACAACTCGACGTCCCGTCAGGTTGGCGTATTTCGAGCGTCAGACAAGAAATAGCCGCGTCTGACTCGCCTGCCCGAGAGTTCGTCATTGATGGCGATACCCGACTCCGTCAATTGCAGTCAGAACGCGCTTCGATAGACGCGACCGAGAATGCAGGCCACCGAATCGCAGAAATCGAGGCCGAACTCATTGAAGTCGGTGCCTGGAGCGCCACGTCACGTGCTGAGCAACTGCTCGCTGGGCTCGGATTCACGCCAGCGCAATGGGGAGCACCCGTGGATAGTTTTTCTGGGGGATGGCGCATGCGTCTTGCACTCGCACGAGCGCTCATGTCGCCCTCTGAACTTCTGCTGCTTGACGAACCCACCAATCACCTGGATCTGGATGCCATGCTCTGGCTCGAGCGCTGGCTGACAGCCTATGCGGGCACCGTTCTGCTTATTTCACACGATACCGAGTTTTTGGATGCTGTTGCGCAAACCATTTTGCATATCGATCAAACCAAAATGGTTCGCTATAAGGGTGGATATAACGACTTCCTGGTGCAACGCGCAGAACGGCTTCGATTGACGCGGATCGCCCACGAACGGCAAGGCCGTGAGACTGCCCGTCTACAAGGATTTATTGATCGCTTTAAAGCCAAGGCATCCAAAGCTAAGCAAGCCCAAAGCCGTGTGAAAGCCCTCGCGCGAATGGAGCAACTCGCCCCTATTTATGCCGAGTCCGGTATTGATATCCGCATTCCCTCACCCGCAGAGATGCCAGATCCTTTGTTGGTGATGGACGATATGGAAACGGGCTATCCCCAAGCCAATGGTCTGCCACCCATCAGCATTCTTAAAAACATCAAGCTGATGATTCGGGGAGGAGATAGAATCGGCATCCTGGGGGTCAACGGTGCGGGCAAAAGCACCTTGGTCAAGACGCTGGCAGGCGAGTTAAGCCCCATCCGAGGCGAGCGGCGCGCGTCCCGTGGTCTAGAAATTGGCTATTTTGCTCAGCATCAGCTTGATATGCTAGATCTCGACAGTAGCCCACTTGAGCATTTGGCACGCTTGGCGCCCCAAACGCGTGAACAAGAGCTACGCAATTACCTCGGCGGTTTCGGTTTTGGTGGGGCGCGTGTCACCGATCCGGTAAGACCCATGTCTGGTGGTGAAAAAGCGCGTCTGGCGCTGTCATTGATTGTCTGGCAAAAACCAAACCTTCTACTACTCGATGAGCCTAGCAACCATTTGGACGTCGAGACCCGCGAGGCACTGACGCAGGCCTTGGCTGAGTTTGGTGGCAGCATGCTGTTGGTCTCCCACGATCGTCATTTACTTCGCACCACGGTCGACAGCTTCTGGATTGTGGCTCACGGTGCCGTTCAGGCGTTTGATGGTGATCTTGAAGACTACAAGACGTGGCTGGCCGACCACCAAGCCGCTGAACGCAAACGTCAAGCCTCACAGAGTACTGTCGGCAACCCGCGCAATGAGCTGACAGACGCGCCCATTGACCGCAAACAACAAAAACGCCTCGATGCCGAAACGCGTCAGCAGATGGCTGTGCTACGTAAGCCACTCGAGAAGAAGCTCGCGACGGTGGATAAACATTTGCAAACCACGCAAGAAGAACTGAGTCGTCTTGATTCGTTAATTGCCGATCCGGATTTTTACGCTGACTCTCGTCAGCAAGAACGTATCCTCGCCTTGACGAGACATGGTGAACTGTCCAAACAACAAGAAACACTCGAAGAGCAATGGCTTGAAGTTCAAGAGGCACTTGATTCGCTAGAGCAAAAAACTAAATAGCGCTTTACTTAAAGGCCCTAAGAACCGCAATGGTAAAGGCTATCCGCAACATTCATTATGGTTAACCCGTATGCAATCGGTGTTCAGCCGGGATGAAATACTGCAATAATTCCGCAACATTCAAATCAGCGTCGCAAATCGCGTAGGGCATCATGAAAAAAAATTGGTATTCGACACTTTATTTACAGGTTCTCGTTGCGGTCATCATTGGCATCCTGGTGGGGCATTTTTACCCTCAGCTCGGTGAAAGCATGAAGCCGCTGGGCGACGGCTTCATCAAGCTGATAAAAATGCTGATCGCACCAATTATTTTCTGCACGGTGGTGTCAGGCATCGCCGGCATGGAGAGCATGAAATCGGTGGGCAAAACGGGGGGCTATGCCCTGCTGTACTTTGAAATTGTCAGTACTGTCGCCTTGATCGTCGGATTAATCGTCGTCAACGTGTTGACACCTGGTGCCGGCATGAATGTTGACGTCAGCACCATCAACACCAAGGCAATTTCGGCTTACACCGGGCCGGGCAAGATGCAGACCACCACCGACTTTTTGCTCAACATCATCCCCAATACTGTCGTGGATGCCTTTGCCAAAGGTGAAATTCTGCAAGTGTTGCTGATTGCGATGATGTTCGGTTTTGCCCTCCACAAGCTGGGCGACACCGGTAAATTAGTATTTGATTTGAATGACAAAATTGCAAAGATATTCTTTGGTATTGTTGGGATTGTCATGAAGGTCGCTCCCATCGGGGCTTTCGGCGCCATGGCGTTTACTATCGGCAAGTTCGGGCTGGGCTCATTGGTTTCTCTTGGCAAACTTATGGGTACTTTTTACCTGACTTGTTTGCTTTTTGTCTTTGTTGTGTTGGGACTCATTGCCAAATTTCACGGATTTAGCATTTTTAAATTTGTGAAATACATCAAAGAAGAACTCTTGATCGTCCTGGGTACCTCATCTTCTGAAGCAGCGTTACCTGGGATGATCGACAAAATGGAAAAGCTCGGCGTCAAAAAGTCGGTTGTTGGCTTAGTGATTCCGGCGGGTTATTCGTTCAACTTGGATGGCACATCGATTTATCTCACCATGGCGGCCGTGTTTATCGCGCAAGCGACAAATACCCATCTCGACTTGATGCATCAAGTGACGTTGCTCTTGGTCCTTTTACTGACGTCTAAAGGTGCTTCAGGCGTGACAGGAAGTGGTTTTATTGTGTTGGCGGCCACGTTGTCCTCAGTGGGCCACGTGCCAGTGGAAGGACTCGCGTTGATCCTTGGTATTGATCGATTCATGTCAGAGGCACGCGCCCTGACCAATCTGGTCGGCAATGGGGTCGCCACAGTTGTCGTGGGCAAGTGGTGCGACGCTCTTGATGAAAAGCAATTGCAAATTGGTCTGAGCAAATAGGCGATTGTTCGTGACAACAGACCCGTCGAATCCAAAGCGCGCATCGCAGTGGTTAAAAACCGACTTCAGTTTTTTTGAGTCAATTACCCTGCGGTGGGCAGATAACGATAGCTATGGCCACATTAACAATGCCCATTACTATTCATTTTTTGATACGGCAGTCGATGCTTTTCTGCTTCAGCGTGACTACCGAAAATTTTTGAACGGCGAACGGCAAACCTTGGTCGTCGCATCGGAATGCCGTTATTTCACGCAAGTATCGGCACCAGGCTGGATTCGGGTCGGCGTGAGGATTGGCAAGATAGGCAAAAGCTCAATCACCTACGAAGTTGCCGTATTTACGGATGATCAAGACCTTGCCGCCGCGCAAGGTTTATTCGTGCATGTTTGTGTTAATCGAGAGACACAACGCCCTGTGGCGCTGCCAACTGAGTTTTTAACTGCCGCTGGCTTGAACCCGTCTCCTCAACAGGCATCGTTTTGAGCACCTGACAAGTTCTATGTCGACCGAGAAAACCTCAGCCTTGGATGATGTCAAGTTTAGCGATACCCAGGGCTAAGGTTTTAGTGCCTGCATCCCTGAACTGAATTTGGGCTTGCGCCTCCATCCCAGACCCTGAGAGGCCGATGATCGTGCCTTCTCCAAACCGGCCGTGTTTCACGCCCTGCCCTATCCTGAATTGTTGAGCCCCTACTAACACGCCGCTCGTCGGCGTGCGAGGTGCAACAGGCGCGCGACTTGAAACCGTCGCACGACCTGAGGAAGCCCATCTTGGCTCGCCGCCCAGTCCACCGAGTGAGACCTGCTGCTTCGGGGTCAGCCATTTAAGGTGTTCTTCGGGTATTTCTGACAGAAACCGCGATCGCATCGGGTAACGGGTTTGGCCATGTAGCATTCTGCTTTGTGCCAAACTGAAGTACAGACGTTCGCGCGCACGAGTAATCGCCACATACATCAAGCGACGTTCTTCTTCTAAACCTGCGGGCTCGAGCACACTATTTTCATGGGGGAAAAGCCCCTCTTCCATCCCTGTCAGAAAGACCGCATCAAACTCAAGCCCCTTCGCCGCATGTACGGTCATCAACTGAATCGCTTGCTGACCGGCTTGCGCTTGGTTATCACCGGCTTCTAACGCCGCATGTGACAAAAAAGAAGCCAGGGGAGAGATATTTTCTGCGGGTGTCAGACCATCCTCACCCGCACCAGCGTCACGACTCACCCACTGCACTGGCTCACCAGCAGGCAAGCCGTCGAAGTGCTCTTCGATTGAAAACACAGTGGCGGCAGTGACCAGTTCGTTAAGATTTTCGATCCGGTCTGCGCCTTCTTTGTCGGTCTTGTAATGAGCAATCAGCCCACTGTGCTCAATGACGTGCTCAACCAACTCAGGCAAGGGCAAACCCCGCGTAGCTTCGGCCATTTGACTGATAGAAACGAGAAACTGTGCAAGATTACTGCCGGCTTTACCTGGCACTCGGGCAACCGACGCAGCAAGAGATGTGTCGTAAGTTCTCGCCTGATCCATCAAAGACTCAATGGTTCGAGCACCTATCCCGCGAGGCGGAAAATTCACGACACGCACCCAAGAGGTATCGTCATCAGGGTTACAAATCAACCGCAAGTAAGCCAGCGCATGTTTGATTTCTTGACGCTCAAAAAAACGCAATCCACCGTAGACTTTATAGGGAATAGCACTCGAAAATAATGCATGTTCAATCACTCGCGATTGGGCATTGCTTCGATAGAGAATCGCGATCTCGTGTCGCGACCGACCTTCAGCGACCAAACTACGAATTTCATCGACAATCCATTGCGCTTCAGCAAAGTCGCTCGGTTGTTCGACCACACGGATCGGTTCTCCTGCCCCTTGCTCTGTCCAGAGATTTTTACCAAGTCTGCCGGTGTTATGACTAATCAACGCATTCGCCGCATCCAGGATATGGCCGTAAGAACGATAGTTTTGCTCAAGACGAATCACAGCCCCTTTGGCAAAGTCGCGTTCAAAATCAGCCATATTACCGACGTTGGCACCACGAAAGGCATAAATCGATTGATCGTCATCCCCGACGGCGAAGACGGATGCCCCATCCCCAGCCAGCAAGGTCAGCCAGCGATATTGCAAATTATTGGTGTCCTGAAACTCATCGACCAGAATGTGCCTGAACCGTCTTTGATAATGGTTGCGAATGGGCTCGTTGCGACTAAGCAATTCATACGCACGCAATAACAATTCAGGGAAATCGACCACGCCTTCTCTCTGGCACTGAGCCTCGTAAAGCGTGTAAATTTCGATCATACGACGGCGAAAACTATCGTAGGCCTCGACGTCAGGTGGCCGTTGACCCTCTTCCTTTGCACCGTTAATAAACCGCTGCACATCTCGCGGAGGATATTTCTCATCGTCCACGTTATTGGCTTTCAGTAACCGCTTAATGGCAGCGAACTGATCGGCTGTATCGAGTATCTGAAATGCCTGAGGCAGACCCGCGTCTCTAAAATGAGCACGTAAAAGTCTGTTGCACAGGCCGTGAAACGTCCCAATCCACATGCCACGGGTATCAATCGGCATGATTGCGCTGATGCGCGCCAACATCTCGCGTGCCGCTTTATTCGTAAACGTCACGGCAAGAATACCCAGAGGACTTGTCTGGCCAGTCTGAATCAACCAAGCCATGCGGGTGGTGAGCACCCTTGTTTTACCGCTACCGGCGCCTGCCAACACGAGCGCATGCCCCAGGGGCAGCGTAACCGCCTCGCGCTGGGGCTCGTTGAGCTTATCGATCATGCCGCATAGCGGCGTAGACGTAACGCGAATTCCTCCAGACTGGCAATGCCACTTTGCTGAGCACGTTGACACCAAGCTTGCAGGTCTTGCAAGAGTTGATCACTGGTTGCCGAAGAACTATCCCAGAGTTTCGTCAGATCATTTCTCATTTGCATGAGTAAGGCTAATGGCTGAGTTTGCGACAAGGCTGCATCGATACGCTCGCGCTCTGCCAGCGAGAGAGTTTCATCACCTCGGCCGATCCACTGGGTTGCTTCGGCCAGGGCGACCGCATTCTGGTCTGTCAACCCTCGCGTATCACTCGCCTGTGATCTCAATCGTTTGAGTTCGACGCTGCAGGCTTTTTTCATGATGCCCGAATACCGCGCGAGAATCTCGTAGCGATGGGCGATAACACCCTGTAGCGTGCCCAGATTCACCATACTCTCGGCACTGCTGTTCTCTAACTTGACCCGTGGGGCGACCTTCTTAATCTTGACCAAACCAAACACTTTCAAGCAGCAAATATAAAACCAGCCAATGTCGAACTCATACCATTTGCTGGAGAATTTAGCGGATGAACCATAGGCGTGGTGATTATTGTGCAGCTCTTCACCCCCGATAATGATGCCCCAAGGTGAAACGTTCGTGCTCGTGTCAGGACTAGCGAAGTTGCGATAGCCCCAGAAATGCCCAATCCCGTTCACGACACCTGCCGCCCAGAAAGGAATCCAAGCCATTTGCACAGCCCATACAGTCAAACCAACCGCACCAAACAGGATCAAATCGATTGCCAGCGTGATCAAGATGCCGGTCGCACTGAAACGGCTATACACATTGCGTTCGACCCAATCATCAGGTGTACCGTGACCGAATTTTGAAATAGTGTCTTGATTTTTTGATTCGCCGCGATAAAGTTCTGCCCCAGCGAACAGCACTTTATTGATGCCGTAAATCATGGGGGAATGGGGATCCCCTTCACGCTCGCAACGTGCGTGATGTTTACGGTGGATCGCTACCCATTCTTTGGTGACCATGCCCGTGGTGAGCCACAACCAAGCCCTGAAGAAATGCGCCACCGCAGGGTGAATATCGAGACCGCGATGTGCCTGTGCACGATGTAGAAAAATCGTGACGCAAATGATAGTGATGTGCGTCACAGCCAATGTATAAAGCGTGACTTCCCACCAACTGGCTTGAAGCAGACCACCCGCAACAAAATCTAGAATAGCTTGCATATTGTTTGAGCTTTCTCGGTAAAAATAAGTTGAGAGATATTTTATCTGATCCGACCAGATTGTGTCCGATTTATTTCAAGTTTATTATCCTAAAATCAATCATTTGTCGCTATTTCATCAACAATTTCAGGCATTTCACTCACATCTTCAATCAACAGCTTCTTTCGCTCGAGGATTGCTGCAAAAAAGCCATCAGTCCCGTGAACATCTGGCCGCAGCTTTAAATAGGGCCCTTCTATTTGCAAAGCAGCGCGGGCCGCCAGGATAGGCGCGGCGTCAATCAACTCAAAATCAGGGTGCGCTGCCAAGAATCGCTCTATTTGAGCTTCATTCTCTTCCGTCAAAATGCTACAGGTGGCGTAAACCAACCGCCCCCCCGGGGCGACGCATCGAGCAGCACTTGTCAGGATCTTGGCTTGCAAAACCACAAGCTCTTGCAAGCTCTGCAATGATTGGCGCCATTTAAGATCTGGATTTCGTCTGAGCGTACCCATACCACTGCATGGTGCATCAACGAGAACACGCTGCGCTTTACCGGCCAACCGTCGCACTCGGCTGTCATTTTCGTGATCAATCACCACCGGCACAATGTTCGACAAACCGCTTCGGGCAAAGCGAGGTTTGGCTTTCGCCAAACGGGCAGCAGAGACATCAAAGGCGTACAGACGACCCGTTGAACGCATTAAGGCACCCAACAACAACGTCTTGCCACCAGCACCAGCGCAAAAATCAATCACCATTTCGCCCCGTTTAGGGCCTACCAGTAAGGCGAGCAACTGACTTCCTTCGTCTTGCACTTCAATCAGGCCATGCTCGAACTGATGCCACTTGTTCATCGAAGGGCGGCCAGCCAGCCGGATCCCCCAAGGCGAGAAAGGAGTCGCCACCGGCGAGTGTCTGACAGCGTTACCTTTGGTGAGGTCGGCGAGCATTTCGTCACGATCGGCTTTCATAGGATTGACACGGATATCTAACGACGCGGGTTGATTCAAGGCATGAACCAAAGCGGGCAGATCATCAAAATTGTTGAGCCGGTCATAAAGCCAGTCAGGCAAACTTTCTCTGACGGGCAAGGGCAAAGAGGCAGGATCAATCTGATCGATACGATCCAACCACGCCTGCTCGCCAGGATCGAGCACCTCATAGATGTTTTGGCGCACTTTGGTGGCGGCCAAACCTTGAATCGCCAAGCGACGGATCGCCGGACCCACGCCACTCTCACCCAACTGTCGATACCTTCTTAAATGGCGAAGCACGTCATACACTGCCTCGGCCACATCGGCTCTATCCCGCACCCCCAAACCGGGATGAGCTCTGAACCAGTGTGAGACCACTGAATCGGCCGCAAAGCGCCAAGTCAACACCTCATCGAGCACCTGCCGCACTTGTTCAATGCGAACCGCCATTAAAGGCAATCTGACATTGGGTTTGGCCGGCGCTGAGAAGCGCTGGCTGTCTGAACGCCTGTCTGAAGTGCCCGCTTTAAAATCTTTAAAACTTGAATTACTCATCGTTACCACCAAAGAAAACCTGCTGTGCGACACCCTCTATCTTGACTCGTTGATCATGCGTCAAACTGATCAATCCTTTTGCGAGCCATTCAAGCACTTGCCCGTAGACCAGATGCTCAACCCTGCGCACGCGAGCGGATAACGACTCAACCGAGTCACCTTCGACGACAGCGACCAGCCCTTGCGCAATAATCGGCCCCTGATCCAGCTGAGAGGTCACAAAATGCACGGTACAACCATGCACTTTGACCCCGCGCTCCAGTGCTTGCTGGTGGGTATGCAAGCCGGGGAAAGCTGGCAACAAGGACGGATGAATATTAATAAGACGCCCTTCATAGCGTTTAACAAAACCAGCTGTCAGCACTCGCATGAACCCAGCGAGCAACACATAATCAGGAGAAAACTGATCCACACAGGCAGCCAGGGCATCATCGAAGGCTTCGCGTTCGGGGTAATCTCCGGGCACCACGACATGCGTGGAAACGCCATGCTGCGAAGCCCACTGAAGGCCAGAAGCATCAGCTTTGCTTGAGACGACAGCCACTATTTCAGCATTTAACTGCTGATTGCGGCACCGATTGACCATCGCCTGCATGTTGGTCCCCTGGCCAGAAATCAGCACAACAAAACGGCGGCGAACTGCGACAGGCATAGATATCTCAAGACAAATCAACGTGAGATTGTAAACTGTCAGGTGTGGAAACCGCTAACCTTCAAACACACTCACCGATTTCGACCTCCTTGATCGCGATTCCCCGCCAGTCTGGGCAGGTTGCTGATCGACCTCAAACGGCATTATCGATTGGCAACTTCGATGGCGTGCATCTCGGTCATCAAAGCATGCTTCGACGACTATGTGCCGAGGCAGCCGAGCAACGTCTGCAGCCAGCCGTACTGACGTTTTCGCCGCACCCGCGAGAGTTCTTCGCAGATATCTCACGACGGCCTGAGCTCGCCCCCACCCATATCTCGGGTTTGCGGGACAAAGTGCAGACGCTTCTGACTTTTGGGGCTCAACGTGTTTATATCGCTCGATTTAATCGCCATCTGGCCAACATGGCTGCCAAGTCGTTCATCGAAGACTTGTTGATCAACACCTTGAATGTCCGATGGTTATTGGTCGGTGATGACTTCCGGTTCGGGTCTAAACGCTCGGGGGACATCTCTCTTTTACGTGAAATTTGTGGGCAATACGGGATAGACGTTCAGACCCACGCCGACGTCGTCGACGCTAAAGGTCATCGCATTTCCAGCTCAGAGGTGAGGACGGCGCTGTCTGTCGGGGATCTATCCCAGGCAAGTGCCTTGTTAGGCCGCAATTTTGCCGTTTCGGGACACGTCATTCACGGGCAAAAGCTGGGCAGAACGCTGGGGTTTGCGACAATGAATATGCACGTGACACATCGCTGTGCGGCTCGCTCTGGGATCTACGTGGTCTCGGTGCATGGTCTGGACGACAAACCGATGCCAGGTATCGCCAGCCTTGGCGTACGACCAACCGTGCTCGACGATGGGCAGATCCTTCTTGAAACCCATGTGCTAGATCGGCACCTGGACGCATACGGTAAACTTGTCACGGTGGAATTCCTGCAACATGTCCGGGACGAAGAGAAGTTTCCGGATTTAACAACCTTGACCGCCGCCATGGATGCCGACAGGCAGCATGCGCGTGCATATTTTGCGCTTCATGGACTATAAAAAAACCCTCAATCTTACCGATACCCCTTTCCCCATGCGTGGAGATCTCCCCAAGCGTGAACCTGTCTGGGTCGAGCAATGGCGAGAGAAAGGCGTGTACGAGGCGATACGCAAAGCGAGTCAAGGCAGACCGAAGTTCGTTTTGCACGATGGTCCTCCCTACGCCAACGGCGATATCCATATTGGTCATGCTGTCAACAAAATTCTGAAAGACATCATCGTCAAAAGCCGCAACATGGCAGGTTTCGATGCCAATTACGTGCCGGGTTGGGATTGTCATGGCATGCCCATTGAAATCCAGATTGAGAAAAAATTCGGTAAGCATTTGCCAGTCGCTGAGGTGCAGTCAAAAGCGCGTGCCTATGCCCTCGAACAAATCAGTCGGCAGAAAAAAGACTTTGCCCGTTTGGGGGTGATCGGCGACTGGGATCATCCCTATATGACGATGAACTTTAGTAACGAGGCCGATGAGATTCGAGCCTTGGGACGTATCCTCGAGAAAGGCTATGTGTTTCGTGGTCTCAAACCTGTCAACTGGTGTTTTGACTGTGGGTCTGCCTTGGCGGAAGCTGAAGTTGAATACGCTGAACGCACAGATCCTGCCGTCCATATCGCCTTCCCTTTCGCCGATCGGGCGGCGCTTGCCCACGCGTTTAATCTGCCCGATGTGGGTGCGGGTGCGGTCGTTATCTGGACGACTACGCCCTGGACAATCCCTTCCAATCAAGCGATCAATATCCATCCCGAATTTGATTACGCGTTAGTCAAAATCACACCGGCAAAACCGACGGGTGAGTTTTTGTTGCTCGCTAAAGATAGAGTTGAAGATTGTCTTAAAGAATGGTCATTAACAGGCGAGATTATCGCAACCTGCAAAGGCCAAGCGTTGTCGCTGATTAACTTCCATCATCCGTTAGCCGGTTTTGACGCTGCCTACGATAGGCTGTCACCGATTTATCTTGGGGAGTACGTCACGCTAGACACTGGCACGGGTGTAGTGCACTCAGCACCAGCCTATGGCATTGAAGACTTTTTGTCCTGCAAAGCGCACGGGATGAGAGACAGCGATATTATCAGTCCAGTCATGGGCGATGGTAAGTATGCATCCACGCTAGCCGGTTTTGGCGGTCTGAGCATCTGGGATGCCAATCCAAAAATTGTGGCGGCACTCGAGCAAGCGGGGACGCTTATTAAGCAAGAGCCTCATCGCCACAGTTACATGCATTGTTGGCGTCACAAGACACCCATTATTTACCGAGCGACCAGCCAGTGGTTCGCTGGCATGGATATCACCCCTAAAGGCGACGGACACACGCTGCGTGAAACCGCGCTGTCGGCCATCGAAGCGACTGACTTCTTCCCCGCTTGGGGCCGTGCTCGGCTGCATGCCATGATTGCCAACCGACCGGATTGGACACTGTCGCGGCAAAGGCAATGGGGGGTGCCAATGGCATTCTTCATTCACCGAGAAACAGGCGAATTGCATCCGGACACGCCAACACTCTTAGAAGAAGTCGCCAAGCGGGTCGCGCTCGGAGGCATCGAAGCGTGGCAGACCCTTGATCCCACCGAGTTGCTCGGTGAAGAGGCAGCCCTTTACGAAAAAAATCGCGATACGCTTGACGTATGGTTCGACTCAGGCAGCACACACGCCACGGTGTTGGGAGGGCCAGGCAACGGCAGCCCTGGCTCACATGGGACAGACCTCTCATGGCCTGCAGATCTCTATCTTGAGGGTTCAGATCAACACCGTGGATGGTTTCACTCATCCTTGCTCACGGGTTGCATGTTGAATGGACGAGCGCCCTACAAAGCCCTGCTCACCCATGGCTTTGTCGTGGACGGACAAGGCCGTAAGATGAGCAAGTCAGTGGGCAACGTGATCGCGCCGCAGAAGGTGTCTGATAGTCTTGGGGCAGAAATTCTGCGTTTGTGGGTCGCCAGTACAGACTATTCGGGTGAGCTGACCATCTCTGATGAGATCTTGAAGCGCGTCGTTGAGGGCTACCGTCGTATCCGCAATACGCTGCGCTTTTTGATGGCCAACCTGTCAGATTTTGATGCCAAGGCAGATGCCTTATCGGTCGATCAGTTACTGGAAATTGATCAATACGCCATCAGCATGACTGCGGCACTACAGACTGAGATTTTGAGCTACTACGATGGCTACGACTTCCATCCAGCCATGGCACGCCTGCAGACCTTCTGCTCTGAGGATCTCGGGGCGTTTTACCTCGACGTTCTCAAAGACCGGCTTTACACGTCGGCCCCAAAGAGTGTGGCACGCCGATCTGCGCAGACTGCTCTGCTGCACATCACGCAAGCCTTGCTCAAGTTAATGGCACCCATTCTATCGTTCACGGCAGAAGAAGCTTGGGGCATTCTGGCGGGCTCGACGCTGAAGCATTCGCCAGAACAAACAGGGGTGACGATTTTTACTCACACCTACCATTCGATTCCATTTATCGAAAATGCTGATGTCCTCCAATCAAGGTGGGCAAGACTGCGCGAAATTCGCGCGCTGGTCATGCGTAAACTTGAAGACTTGCGCACGGCTGGCAGCATTGGTTCATCGCTTCAAGCCGAAGTGGATTTCCTGGCCTGCGGCGATGACTTGGCTCTGTTGCAGCACGTTGGCGATCAGTTGAAATTCATGTTGATTGTTTCTCGGGCAACGGTCGCGGCGGGCGCTGGCGAGCTTGATATTCAGGTGTCACCTAGCGAACAGACAAAATGTGAACGGTGCTGGCACCTCACCCCTGACGTGGGCGTCGATCCCACTCAGCCGACCATTTGCAAACGATGCGTCGATAGTCTTAGCGAAGGGGCAAGCGCTTGATCGTTTGGCTTGCGCTCTCTGGCGTGTTGATCTTGCTCGATCAGTTGACCAAGGCATACGTGCAAAATCTGCTGCGATTCGCTGAGCGTGTCAATGTCTTGCCAATATTCGATATCACGCTGCTCTACAACAAAGGCGCTGCTTTTAGCTTTCTTGCAGATTTTGGCGGTGGGCAAAAGTGGCTGTTTATTTCGATCGGCGTCGCAGCTGCATTGATCATTTTGTGGCTCATGAAACGCCACACGCATCAAAGACGATTCATGTTGGCGCTATCATTGATTCTCGCTGGCGCCATTGGCAACGTCATCGATCGTGTGCTGCAAGGTCACGTGGTAGATTTTCTATTGTTCTATTGGCGAGATTGGTATTACCCCGCCTTTAACGTTGCGGATATTGCGATTACTTTTGGCGCAATTCTCCTTGTGCTCGATGAAATCCTGCGAGGCTTACATGCAAGACCTGCAAAATAAACGGATTGTGCTGGGATTGACGGGCGGAATCGCTTGTTACAAGAGTGCCGATTTTGTCAGAAGGCTGATAGAACGCGGTGCGACCGTTGATGTGGTCATGACAGAGGCGGCGACCCACTTCATTACGCCAGTGACCATGCAAGCCCTGTCAGGTCGACCTGTCTTCATTAGTGCCTGGGATGCGCGTATCCCAAACAACATGGCTCATATCGATCTGAGCCGAGGCGCTGATGCGATTATCGTTGCACCCGCATCAACGGACTTTATGGCAAAACTTGCCCATGGCCATTGCGACGATTTGCTGTCAACGCTATGTATCGCACGCAATTGCCCACTGCTGGTCGCACCTGCCATGAATCGCGAAATGTGGGGCGCACCAGCGACGCAACGTAACGTCAAACAATTACGCGAGGATGGTGTTGTCATTTTAGGTCCCGGGTCTGGTGCGCAAGCGTGCGGCGAGACGGGCGACGGCAGAATGCTTGAGTCTGATCAGCTCGTTGCAGAAACCATCGCCTTCTTCACCCCTAAGACATTGGCAGGCAAACGTGTGCTGATCACGGCGGGTCCCACTTCTGAGCCAATCGATCCGGTTCGTGTTTTGACCAACCGTTCGTCTGGCAAAACGGGCTATGCGATTGCCTTGGCCGCAAAACAAGCAGGGGCCGAGGTGACATTGATCTCTGGTACAACAGCATTGAACTGCCCCTACGGTGTGTCTCGAATCCAAGTGCAAACTGCGCAACAAATGTATGACAACGTGATGCGTGTAGCCAGCGCGCATGATGTATTCATTGGCGTCGCAGCGGTTGCAGATTGGCACGTCTCCAATGCGCAAGCCAATAAAATCAAAAAGACGAGTCAGGCGAACGAGGCACCTACCCTCGAATTTGCACCTAACCCCGACATTCTGGCCGCTGTCGCGGCCATACCAGATGGCCCCTGGTGCGTTGGTTTTGCGGCGGAAACCGAGAATCTGTCGCAATATGCTCACCAGAAGCGCCTTCGGAAAAATATCCCTATGCTGATTGGTAACCTGGCTCAGCATGTGATGGATGCCGACCAAACGGTGGTCGCTATTTTCGATGATCAGGGTGAGCACCCTTTGCCCCCTGGGGATAAGACACAGGTCGCCAAGCTGATCGTGCAGGCAATCGCCGATCGTCTGCCCAACCAGCATTGACTTAACAAACTCATCGCGCCAAGCCCGCTATCGAAAACTTCGTTCAACAAGCGTCTCAACTGATTCAGGACCATCATGAGTGGGCCGCTTGGATCGTTTTTTTCATCACGCTGGGAGAGTCCATGTTACTGATTGGCGTGCTGATCCCTGGCACGACCGTCTTACTCTTATGCGGTGGATTATTGGGTAGCGGGGTCTTACCAGTCATCCCCGTTGTTGCTAGCGGTATCCTCGGGGCTATCTTGGGAGACGCCCTCTCTTATTGGATTGGACGATGGGGGGGTACCGCATTATTCAGAATGCGCTTATTTAAAAGACACCGACGTACCGTTGCAAGAGCTCGATTGTTCTTTCGGCGTTATGGTCTGGCTTCTATCTTTATCGGACGATTCATGGGGCCCATCCGTTGCACCATTCCCACAGTCGCCGGGGCATTAAAAATGGCGCATTGGCGTTTTCAGGCAGCGAATGTGGTGTCTGCCATCGTCTGGGTACCAGTCCTGTTGGCTCCCGGCTATCTGGCCGTTGAGGCGTCGTTACATGGGTTAACCTGAGCATTCAGACATCCCTTTATTTTTCGTATAACCACATTACCGCGATCATTGCCATGAAGACCATCGATGTAAAAGTGCTCGATTCACGCATGCTGAATCAATTGCCAGCATATGCAACGCAGGGCTCTGCAGGGTTAGATTTAAGAGCCTGTCTGGATGAACCACTCACGATCAAACCGGGTGAAACGCATTTGATCCCAACAGGTTTAGCCATTCACGTTGCTGACCCTGCGTATGCTGCCGTAATCCTTCCTCGCTCAGGTCTTGGACATAAACACGGGATCGTGTTGGGCAACCTCGTCGGACTGATTGATTCAGATTATCAAGGCCCATTAATGGTGTCAGCGTGGAACCGGGGTCAGACAGCCTACACCATGCAGCCTTTAGAGCGTTTGGCACAGCTTGTCGTCTTACCTGTCGTTCAAGTTCAATTCAATCGGGTCGATGAATTCGGTACATCAGATCGGGGTTCGGGCGGGTTTGGCAGCACCGGTGCCGCATGATCGCGGCACCAAGCTATAGTGTTTTACAGACCGCCGAGGAAGGTACCGCTTGGGTCTGCAAGCCAATCGCAATCAAATCCGCAAGTTTGCCAACGTTTTTTTGCTGAGCAAGAACCAATTCAGAAACCCCTGGGTTCACGGTTTCTCTCAGTTGCGCAAAACAACTTAAGGTCTTCTCGCTACCCGCGAAACTGATTTGCCAAACGACAGACATATCCGCGTACTGGCCAGCTAACATTTCAAAAGATCGAACAGCTACCCGAACGCGAGTGTGGCGTTTGTCATTGATCGCCAAATTAAGATTTTGCTCAGGAGGGAACCCAAGCTTTTGAGTCAAGCCTTTAGACAATGCATTTTGTATCTGTCCGGACAGAGGTGATGCCCAGCGGTCATACTCAAGCATCAGCAAGCGACCGTCACGCTCTTGAACCATTAGAGGGATCTGATCAACATCAGCCGGGACGACAACCTCGCCAAGCACGTAGGCACCCATCGGCTTGGCAGCGCTGGACACGACTTGATCGCCCCCCACACTCATTAAGGTGTAGTAGTTAGAGGGTGTCGAAGCGCAGCCTGCGAGTGTCAACAAGGCCAGTAAACCTAATTGTTTCATTGAGTATTTCATCGGTTTTGTGCTCCGAGCGTTTCGCGCGAATAGTTTTTCGTATTACGGCCTCGCAAAATCGCGTCAGGCTGCATTTGTAGCGTGTCAGTCAGACTTCTGATTGAATGCAAACCACGTGTCAGCTCTTCAAGCATGACGCTAATATTCTGTGACAACTCGCTTCCTGGTGCGATCAACGAATCAGCGTGTTCTAACACCACATTGGCGTTCTTGAGCGCACGAACCAATTCCGGTGCCACACTTTTATCGATACCAGCCGTTAAATGATTCACGGTTTTCAAAGCAGTATTCAAATTGTTGCCAATCTCTTCATAGGGCACCTTGTCGAGTTTGGCCACAATACTGCCCAGTTGAGATTGGAGTTCTTCGATACTATCCGACGGGCGAGTGGGCATCGCGAAGGGCAAACTCGGCTTGACCGACACTCGTTTCACCTCGGGGAACATCGCCAACGTGACATACAACTGCCCCGTTAAGATATTGCCGACACGCAGCTGCGCACGCATTCCAGCAGCCACCAGATCAGACATGGTCTTGGTCACTTCATCGACGGTTCGCTTTTGCTCAACAATCCGTTCGTACTCTTTCCCTAAGCGATGGAAGTAAAGGCTACCTGTCACCACGGTCGCAAAAGTCGCTGTCTTTTCATCAAAGTCGATTTGAACGTCGTCGATTACCCCAAGGTCGATCCCTCTAAAATCAATCGGTGCCCCCTTCACCAACCCTTTGGTGGATTGGGCAAACCTCATGACGATGGGCATCGTTAAACCCTCGGGCTCGCTTCTGGCATCTTTGATGCTATCAAAAAGTTTGAATGGCACAGCCTTATCGGCTGGTTCACCTTCAACCAAGCCAAAGTTCTCAAACGCCAACCCACCCGCAACAATCGACGCAATCGATTCGGTATTGACTTCGACACCCTGAGCGCCAAAGCTCACATTGATCCCGCTCGCATTCCAGAAGCGAGTTCTCTTGGTCACAAATTTATCGTAAGGGGCATTGACGAATACATTGATGATCACAGCATCACCGGCTTTATTAAGCGCGTAATCTGTCACCAATCCAACTTGCACCCGTTTGTAATACACGGGAGACCCAGACTCTAACGAACCGAGATTGTTGGTTTTAATCGCAAAAGACGTACCAGGCTGATCATTAAAGATGGGCGGCGGGTTTTCAAGACCGACGAAACTCTTTTTAGTGAGTTTTTCGTTACTCGGTTCAGCAGAGTCCACGGCGATATAGGCCCCGCTCAGCAGCGTACTGAGACCCGACACGCCGCCAGCACCAATGCGCGGCTTGACCACCCAAAATTTTGCAGTCTCATGCGCAAACCCTTGCGCCTCTTTTTGCAGCTCAACAGTGACGATCACCCCTTCGCGCTGGTCTGACAGTTTGATATCTTTGACAAGGCCAATCACGACATCGCGGTAGCGAACTTGGGTTTTACCGACTTCTAGTCCGGTGGCAGCACCGAAAGAGATCGTGATGGTCGGCCCGCGCTTGTTGTAGGCGCTCCAGACGATAGACAGACCAATCAACACGGCAACGATGGGTACTAGCCATATCCAAGCCAAATTGCGGCGCTTTTTGCGTGTCACGATCGGCTGGGGAAGTTTTTTATCTAAATTGCTCTGTGCGTCCGGCATGCCGGCTCCTCTACTTTAAAAAACTTCTGTGTCCCGCTCGGCGCCACGCCAGACGAGGGTCAAAGCCAATGGCTGCGAGCATGGTGAGCACGACAACACCACCAAAGGCGGCCGCCCCAGCCGAGGGCTCTATGCTCATCAATGACCCAAACCTCACCAGCGCGCTCAATAATATCACTACAAATACATCGATCATGGACCACTGGCCAATCAACTCAACAGCCACGTACAAGCGCGTGCGCTGCTGTAATTGTTCGGGATGGCCTTTTTGCGCTCTCCACAATAACAAGGTCATCGCAGCGAGCTTAAAAACAGGGACAACCATACTGGCGGTGAAAACGACAGCGGCGATATCCCATGCACCTACCTCGCATAATTCGATCACCCCACCCATGATGGTATGCGAG
Organism: Jezberella sp.; assembly: GCF_964834465.1. NCBI lineage: Bacteria > Pseudomonadati > Pseudomonadota > Betaproteobacteria > Burkholderiales > Alcaligenaceae > Jezberella > Jezberella sp. Next base: position 67,313 of record NZ_CBAZRM010000012.1, on the reverse strand, counting down.
GACTCACCCTGCACGCCCGTAATCAGCATGATTGGCAAGACATTAGCCGGGATGTACAACACTGCGGCTGCGCTGAGCAACGCCCAGGTTCTCGAGATGACTTCAGGAGAGGGTGGTTTGATGGGTTTTTGTGGTGCAACCGATAGCCCCATATCGACCATCATGAGGTAGATGTTCTGGCTATCGAGACGCCCGATGAAGGTGAGAAGAATTGTCGCAAACGCTAATGCAAAAAAACCCACTTCAGGCGTGAGTGATGCCAGGTCGGCCATCTTGACGGATGCCACCAGAATCCCGGTCAACAAAACAGGCACCATGCACCAGTGCCGCAAATGATCTACAAAACGCAGTGCAAGCTCGATATGTGCTGGCACTCGATTGAACGTCAGTGGGACAAAAATCCACAGTAACGTGAACACATGCAAGAGCGGAAAGAAAAACCCCACTGCAAACGTGAGCACGGCCACAGGCTCATAGCCTGTGGACCAGGTCACCCTGACGGCATCGAAAAAACCAGCGCTTTGCTTAAGCCCCTGAAAGCCCAAAATAGCGACGGGAAAAATATTCGCGAACGCCAGCGCGATGACGGCCGTCACCAGTAATGCAAACCAAGCGCTCGGTGTCATCGCCGAGAAGGTTTCAAGCACCGTGCCGCAACGGGAACATCTGGCGCAGTCACCTGCTTGCAATTGCGGGCGCTGATAGTGAGCACCGCAACCGTGACAATGAAGACTCAAAACCATCCGACAACCTTCAGTGAACTAGCTCAGTTTCCTGATCAGAGCCAGTAGGCGTTTTAGCCACCTTGGGGGGGATAGTACCAAAACTAAGTTTCACCTTTGCGTCTTCATCCACATCGATCGTGACAACGCCACCGTCAACCAGCTGACCAAATAACAGCTCGTCGGCCAAGGCGCGTCTGATTGTGTCTTGAATCAGTCGTTGCATCGGACGCGCGCCCATCAAGGGGTCAAAGCCAACTTTAGCGAGGTGATCACGTAAGGCATCCGTGAACGTCACATCAACACGCTTGTCGTGCAACTGATCTTCGAGTTGCATCAAGAACTTGTCTACTACGCGCAAGATCACATCTTTCGACAGTGGTGCAAAGTGAACAATAGAGTCGAGTCTGTTGCGGAACTCTGGTGAAAACAAGCGCTTGATATCAGCCATCTCATCACCCGCTGCGCGAGTGTTTGAGAACCCGATATTGGGTTTGCTCAACGCTTCTGCACCAGCATTTGTTGTCATGATGAGAATGACATTTCTAAAATCTGATTTGCGACCGTTGTTATCCGTGAGCGTGCCATGATCCATGACTTGAAGCAGGATATTGAAAACTTCTGGGTGCGCCTTTTCGATTTCATCGAGTAGTAACACGCAATGTGGTTGCTTATGAATTGCCTCGGTCAGTAATCCACCTTGGTCAAAACCGACGTATCCTGGTGGGGCGCCAATCAAGCGAGAAACGGTATGGCGCTCCATGTACTCAGACATGTCGAATCTAAGCAATTCGATCCCCAGCGTGAAGGCCAGCTGCTTAGCAACTTCGGTTTTACCCACACCTGTTGGCCCGGATAACAGAAAGGCGCCAATAGGCTTTTCTGGCCGGCCCAAACCTGATCTCGCCATCTTGATCGCAGCCGACAGTGCGTCGATAGCAGCATCCTGACCAAAAACAACTGTGCGCAAGTCTCGATCGAGTGTGGCAAGCTTACTGCGATCGTCGCTCGATACCGTCTGGGGAGGAATGCGCGCGATCTTGGAAATGATGCCCTCGATCTCGACTTTTCCGATCACCTTTTTCTGCTTGGATTTTGGCAACAATCGCTGCGCGGCACCAGCCTCATCGATCACGTCAATGGCTTTATCGGGCAGGTGACGGTCATTAATATGGCGCGCCGACAATTCGGCTGCAGCCGTCAGCGCAGCCGCCGAGTATTTGACCCCGTGGTGAGTCTCGAAACGCCCTTTTAAGCCACGCAGGATCTGGATGGTCTGCTCAACCGTTGGCTCAGCAACATCAATTTTCTGGAATCGCCGAGAAAGCGCCGCATCCTTCTCAAACACACCGCGAAACTCAGTGTAGGTCGTCGCACCGATGCAGCGCAACTGACCTGACGACAACGCGGGCTTTAACAAATTCGAGGCATCTAGTGTCCCACCCGAGGCCGATCCTGCACCAATGAGTGTGTGGATTTCATCAATGAAGAGGATGGCATTGGGATTGTTTTTTAATTGCTTGAGCACGGCTTTTAACCGTTGCTCGAAATCGCCGCGATATTTTGTGCCAGCAAGCAACGAGCCCATGTCCAAAGAAAACACCTGAGCGTCTTGAAGAATCTCAGGGACTTCATTGCGCGTAATTCGATACGCCAAGCCCTCCGCAATGGCGGTCTTACCGACGCCAGCCTCGCCCACCAGCAAGGGATTGTTTTTGCGCCGACGGCAAAGAATCTGAATGACGCGTTCGACTTCTGCCTCGCGACCAATCAAAGGATCGATCCGGCCCGCATTTGCCGCTGCGTTCAAATCTTGAGCGTATTGATCAAGCGGTGACTGTCGGTTGTCTGAGGCTTCCTCGCCGACTGTCTGCGGATCTTTGGCTGAAGGTGAGGCCTCGGCCGCTGCCTGTTTACTAATACCGTGCGAAATGTAATTCACGACATCCAGACGAGTGATACCTTGTTGTTGCAGGTAATACACGGCGTGTGAGTCTTTCTCACCAAAGATGGCCACCAACACGTTTGCCCCCGTCACCGGTTTCTTTGATGCGCCGCCAGCAGAAACATGCATGATGGCTCGCTGAATAACACGTTGAAAGCCGAGCGTCGGCTGAGTATCGACCTCAGCCCCAGCGGGGATCACAGGGGTGTTTTCAGTGACAAACTTGCGTAAGTTCTGTCGCACTTCGTCCATATTGCAGGCACACGCTTTCAGAACCTCGACCGCCGCGGCATTATCCAGCAGTGCAAGCAACAGATGCTCGACTGTAATAAATTCATGCCGAACAGAGCGGGCCTCTACGAACGCCATATGCAGGCTAACTTCAAGCTCTTGGGAAATCACGTTTCCTCCGTCCTTCTCGTCATGTTTACTTTCACGATTTCATTCTATGCCTTTCAGACATCGAAATCAGGCTTGTACACACATTTTGTAATGTTTTTGAAAAAAAATTTACAGGCTGGTGGGTTCCATCACACATTGCAAAGGGTGCTGACGTGCTCTGGCGTATTGTGAAACTTGACTGATTCGAGTTGCGGCAATGTCTTCGGGATAGATACCGCACACGCCCTTACCATCGTGGTGAACCTGCAACATGATCAGCGTTGCTTGCTCTTCGTTTTTAGAGAAGAACTTCTGCAAAATATGCACGACAAACTCCATGGGCGTGTAGTCATCATTGAGCAACAGCACCTGATACATCGGCGGCGGCGCAGTTCGGGCAGCCTGTTTGTCTAAGACTAAATCGGGAGGCAGATCAATTCGCGTAGCCATAGTCGATATAAGGGCAATCCATTACATGCGGGAGATCACAAAATTGTGTTTTTTTGGTACAACAGGATGTGCTCGTATTTATTTGTCAACTCAAGGACTTAGCGCCTCGTGAGGATCGATAAAACAGCACGGATGCATCTTACTCGCCCAGAGTGCCCTCAATTTTAAAAATAAGACTAAACTTTACTTGGCAATTTTGGGCTTTTAAGAAGCAATAACCACTTAAGTATGTAGTTTATACAAAACGTAAAGAGGCAGGTCAGTATGTCAGATGCAAATGCAGGCTCAGGGGTAAAAGAAAGCGGCACCGTCAAATGGTTTAACGACGCCAAAGGTTTCGGCTTTGTAACGCCAGACAACGGTGGTGAAGATTTGTTCGCGCATTTTTCGGCTATCCAGATGAACGGTTTCAAAACGCTCAAAGAAGGCCAGAAAGTGCTGTTCGAAATCACGCAAGGCCCGAAGGGCAAACAAGCAACAAACATTACCGCCCCTTAAACTATGGGGTCTAATCCCCTGCTTGAGGTTGTTATGTTTATTGAAAAATCTGGGATGGCCAGGCGTCGAGTCAAGGGTCATCTGACATTCTTCGTCTTGTCAGCCCTGCTCGCTCTGGTGACCCCTGCGCTGACGATCGCTCAAACGTTACCCACCAAAAAACTGACGGCAGGGATGCATGTTGTGACTGCTGAGGTGGCTGCCAACGAGGCCGCTCGCATGAAAGGTTTGATGTTCAGAGAGTCACTTGAACCCAACCACGGCATGCTATTTGTTTTTGAGCAGCCCAACGTGCAATGCTTTTGGATGAAAAATACGGTATTGCCGCTGTCTATCGCGTTCATACGAGCGGATGGCGTCATTACCAATATTGCCGACATGGCCCCCATGACAGAAACCTCTCATTGTTCGACCGAGCCTGTGCGCTACACGCTCGAAATGGAACAAGGCTGGTTTACAAAGCACGGGGTTTCGGCGGGAAAACAGCTGGGCGGTTTGTAGGCCTAGATGCAAACCGGCCCGGAATCACCGGGCCGATTAACGATCTACTGAGGGGTCTCAAGCGCAAGACCTGAAAGGCCGGTTAGCCCAAGTTCTGTGCTGCGAAAGACCAGTTCGCTAAGGCCCAAAAGCTTTCGAGATATTTTGGCCGAGCATTACGATAATCAATGTAATACGCGTGCTCCCAGACATCACAGGTCAACAAGGCAACGTCCGTGGTCGTCAGCGGCGTCGCAGCATTGCTCGTATTGACAATATCAAGTGACCCATCGGCTTTCTTGACCAACCAAGTCCAGCCAGAGCCAAAATTACCGGCAGCAGATTTGTTGAACGCCTCTTTAAATGCTGCAACACTGCCCCACTTAGCCGTGATGGCTTCAGCCAATTTGCCTGTGGGCTCACCGCCACCGTTGGGCGACAAGCTATTCCAGTAAAAGGTGTGGTTCCAGACCTGAGCCGCGTTGTTAAATACACCGCCAGAAGATTTTTTGATGATCTCTTCCAAGCTTAAAGATTCAAACTCAGTGCCTGGGATCATGTTGTTCAAGTTTGTCACATAGGTCTGATGGTGCTTACCGTAGTGAAACTCAAGTGTTTCTTTTGAAATCGTGGGTGCAAGTGCATCCATCGCATAAGGAAGGGGTGGGAGCGTGTGAGCCATCGCAGCGAAATCCTAATGAGGGTTAAGACAAAACAAAAGGCAATTATCTAAGCCTATTGTATCGGACGAATAACATTCAGCAAGTTCAAGTTGAAACGTTGACCTTGAAATTGCCATCCGCCACCATCACGTTAAGCGACTGGCCCGGCTGCACAACGGTGTTTGACTGGATGACAACACCTGCGTTGTCCAAAACAATCGCATAGCCACGCGCAAGCGTGTTTTCGGGACTCAGGGCGTGTAGTTTTCCCTGAGCACTATTTAACTGATTGTGTCGTATCGTCAGTCGCTGGTGATAGCTGGATTTAAGTGCCTGTGTTGATCGCAGAAGGCTCGCGCTTTTTGCGGTGACATCCGGGCGGGAATATAACAAGTCACGTCTGGCGACGTTGAGCCGCACGTCAGTCGCATAGAGATTTTTCTGGCTTGCCGCGACAAGCCGCGCGGCCAATGCCCTCACGCGTTCAGACTGATGCACTAAGCGCTGTTCAGGCGAAATCAAACCTGCACTTGCACGATCAATGCGTTGCCAGAGCCGCTCAATCAAACGCTGATGTGATCGCTGAATCGTTTGGTAAGCATGGGTCAACCGAGCCACCAGCGCGTCGCGCGTGTCGCAGACTAGTTCTGCAGCGGCCGTAGGCGTTGGAGCTCTCAAGTCCGACACAAAATCGGCAATGGTGAAATCGGTTTCGTGCCCAACGCCCGTCACGACAGGAATCACACTGGCAGCGATATCACGCGCCAGCGCTTCATCGTTAAAGGCCCATAAGTCCTCGATACTGCCACCGCCTCGTACCAGCAACAACGTATCTACTTCGGCTCGATCACAGGCCAAGGCAAGCGCGTGCCGCAACTGCAAGGGTGCATCTGCCCCTTGCACCATCGAAGGATAAATAACAATCGGGATATGAGGCGCGCGGCGATTGAGCGCGGTCAACACGTCTTGCAGTGCAGCAGCCGACAGTGACGTAATCACGCCAATCGCACGAGGACGCCGATTCAGTGCGCGCTTGTTGGTGGCCTCAAACAGCCCTTCTTTTTGCAAACGATCTTTCAAGGCAACAAAAGCCTCAAAGAGATTACCCTGCCCTGCTCGGCGCATCTGCTCAACTTGCAGCTGAAATTCGCCGCGAGCCTCGTAAAGCGTCGGTCGGCACTTGACTTCAACTGCGTCGCCGGCCCGCGGCGTAAACCCGGCGGCGATTGCCCGTGTACGAAACATCACGCCGCGCACCGAAGCCAAATCGTCTTTTAATGTGAAATACCAATGACCAGATGAGGCGGCCATAAAGTTTGAAATCTCACCCGCTACCCAGACCGTGTCAAAATCGCTTTCAAGAAGATCACGAATTGCTTTGTTTAGTCTTGAAACTGTCACAATCTGTGGCGTTAAACCTTGACTGTTTACCTGACTTCCAATTGTCATAAGTGTTTCAAGCCTAAATGTGTCCACAGAACGTGATGAATGAGAGTAAGTCATTAAGCTGCTTGGTATATTTCGCCTAGTTTACAAAAGCTTACGATTAAATATACATAAGCCATTGAATTATAAAGACTATTCAAAAAGATACCGCTCGTTGCGTATTTTTTGATCACCCTCGTGAAACACCAAGAATATCCACGTTTACAGGTGATACGCACAGAATTATCCACAACTTCTGTGGATAATTCTTGGTCAATCTTTACACTTGCCAGATTAGGCATCTCGCCCTTACGATAGCGGTCAGCTAGATGCTATTTCAACATGTCGAGGTTTGCTTTGCAGTCAATTGTTTTACAGGCGGGATGGCCTATTTGGTTTTTGGTAGTGCTCTCTATCGCCATGGTCGCCATCGTTATCGAAAGAAGCCTGAGCCTCCGCAGCAAACGCATTCTCCCTCCTCTGCTCGCCAGCACGATGCTCGCGCACTTGCAGTCAGATGACGATCATTCAACCACACTGACCAAGATTGCCGCCTTGTCACCGCTGGGCGCGGTGTTGGTTGAAACCTTTAACCGAAGTGATCTAGCACCCGAACAACGCCGCATCGCCATTGAGGATGTAGGCCGTGTGCAATCGCACTACATGCATCGCTATCTGCCCGCGCTTGGTTTAATTGCCAGTATTGCCCCCTTGTTGGGATTGTTTGGTACCGTGGTGGGCATGATTGAAATTTTTGGCTCATATCGTGCTGACGGCACAGATCCGACTCAACTGGCTCGAGGGATCTCAATCGCCCTTTACAACACCGGTTTCGGTATCCTGATTGCCATCCCTGCAATGATGGCGCACCGGTACTTTAGATCTCGCATCGCCGACTATCTGATCCAAATGGAGCAAGCTTCGCGACAGCTCGATGAGGCTTTATCGATTGGCTCGCGAGGCTAGTGCAATGCGATTTTCGACGAGCCAGGAAAGCGACGGCCCAGACATCAACCTGATTCCGTTGATCGACATTTTGTTGGTCATGCTGATTTTTCTTGCAGCGACCACCACTTTCGCACCCAACGTCGCGCTAAAGGTTGCCCTCCCGAAAGCCAGTACCGTTGAAAAAATGCCCTCTGAACTGATCCTCGCGATTAATCAGAGTGGGCAATATGCGCTGGGCGGTGAGTTGATCGTGGGTGGCCTCATGGAAGAAATTGCGACCGCGCTAAAGGGTGCCAGTGCCAAGCCAGAAGATGCAACGCTGGTGATTTACGCAGATGCCATGACGCCGCATCAATACGTCGTGACTGCCATGCAAGCCGCCAAAAGAGCTGGGATTGGCCATGTGAATTTTGCCACCCAGGCGCACGATTGAAAACGCGTGGATTGACGACCTTCATCCACCAGTGGGTTCAGCAGCTGTGGTTGACTCGTCAACCGATTTCGTGGCTACTGATGCCGCTGACCCTTTTGGTCGAAGTCATCCTAGCTATCAGGCGTTGGTATTACACACGATGGTATCGAGCAGTCTTCAGCACCGCAAAGCCTATCGTCGTGGTCGGTAACCTCTACGCAGGCGGCACTGGAAAAACGCCGGCAACCATCGGTATCGTCAAACTGCTGCAGCAAAAAGGTTGGACACCTGGGGTGATCAGCCGAGGTTATGGCGCTCGATCTACTGCGCATCCCCGTTGTGGCGAAGGGCAGCTTGACGCAAGTGACTTCGGCGACGAACCCGCTTTGATCGCCCGATTAACCGATGTGCCCGTTTGTATTTTCCCCAAGCGCGAAGTAGCCGCTCTCAAACTACTGACGAGCTACCCTCAGGTTGATGTGCTGATCTGCGATGACGGTCTTCAGCATTTAGCCCTGGCACGTGACCTTGAAATCATTGTGCAAGACCAACGAGGTACCGGCAATGGATGGGTGCAACCCGCTGGCCCATTACGTGAGGGGGTTCACCGACTCGGTGCTGCTGATGTGATTATTACCAATCATCGAAATGCCGTTGCACGAGGCACGAACAACGACACGAGCAGCCAGGTGGTATCGCCGACAAACCATGCGCGACAAGTGGCCATGTATCAAGATGTGCTGGGGATGCGGCACTTGGCATCAGGCGAGTTGCTGACACTGATGCAGTTTTTAGACCGTTGCGAAAAAAAGCACATCGGTGCAGCAGCGGCGATTGGTGAGCCAACACAGTTTTTTCAAGGGCTTCGAGAGCTGGGCATCTCGCTGACACAAACGCAAGCTGCCAGCGATCACCTTGCCCTTGATGCCGAATTGTTAGCCTCTTTCGAGTGCGATGTGGTGCTCATCACTGCCAAAGATGCCATCAAATGCGATCGCCAGCTCGACGATCGGCTTTGGGTAGTAGACGTTGAAACCCGTTTTGATGACCTGACGTTTGTCGACTGGCTCAACGACAAATTGTTTCAGATTCAGCAAGACAAAAAGCGCTTGGGATTACAATAAGGCTTATGGATACTCGTCTACTTGATATTCTTGTTTGCCCAATCTGCAAGGGCAGGCTTCACTTGGATCGCGCTTTGGCAAAGCTCATTTGCAAAGCCGACCGTCTTGCCTATCCTATTCGCGATGGCATCCCTATCATGTTAGAGAACGAGGCAAGCAAGCTGGACGACACCGTCGAGCTGGATCCTGCTGAACCCAATTGAGATGACCAGTTCGTTTCGTGTCATTATTCCTGCTAGATTCGCATCTACACGGCTGCCCGGAAAAATGCTGGCCGACATCGGTGGCGTGCCGATGGTTGTCCGTGTGGCTCAGCGCGCTTTGTTATCGAATGCAAAGCAAGTCACCATCGCGGCTGATCACCCAGACATCATTGCGGCAGCTCAGTCCTTTGGCATTCACACCCTGCTGACGTCTTCAACACACCCCACCGGGACAGATCGGCTGGCTGAGGCGGCAGATCTGCTCGGGCTTGAGAACGAAGATATCGTGGTGAATGTACAAGGCGACGAACCCTTGGTCGATCCCGAGGCGATTAATGGCGTGGCAACATTCTTGGCCACCGACGCTGGTGCCCACATTGCCACTTGCGCCGCGCTGATCAAAGACCCAGCGTCCTTGTTCAATCCAAATGTTGTCAAGGTCGTGTGCAACAAGGCTGGCAGAGCGCTCTATTTTTCGCGTGCACCCATCCCTTGGCATCGTGAGTCTCTGGCGACGGGTCAGAAAATCCTGGCTCCCAATTTGCCTGCACTTCATCATATTGGCCTGTACGCTTACCGCTGCGGATTTTTAAGAGAGTTTCCCAAACTTGAGCCTGGTGTCCTAGAGACAATCGAGTCACTAGAGCAGCTTCGGGCGCTCGAAAATGGTTTTCAGATTGCTGTAAAAACGCTTCCTACCCTACCTTTTGCAGGCATTGACACTGCAGAAGATCTGGCAAGCGTTCGCGCCTTGGTCGAACAATCCCGATAAGGGTGGTCAAGCTTGGGCAGCAGGTGCTGTGCTCTTACGGCATAATGCGAGTATTACGTAAATATAAGACTCGGGAGTTTTCATGCGCCTCATACTACTCGGCCCACCTGGTGCTGGTAAAGGCACACAAGCCGCATTCATCAAAGAAAAGTTTGGTATCCCTCAAATTTCAACGGGGGATATGTTGCGTGCTGCCGTCAAGGCGGGAACCCCCTTAGGCATTCAAGCCAAGAAGATCATGGATAGCGGTGCGTTGGTCTCGGATGACCTGATCATCGGGCTGGTGAAAGACAGATTACAAGAAGCCGATTGCCAAAACGGTTATCTTTTTGACGGTTTTCCCCGCACCATTCCCCAGGCAGATGCGCTCAAAGAGGCGCATGTGGGCCTGGACTTCGTGGTCGAAATCGCCGTGCCAGAGCAAGACATCGTCGAACGAATCAGTGGGCGCCGCTCTCACGCAACGAGCGGCCGCACCTACCACATCAAGTTCAATCCGCCAAAGGTCGAAGGGATCGATGACATCACGGGTGAACCGCTCGTCCAACGCGAGGATGATAAAGAAGAGACGGTGAAACATCGGCTCTCCGTGTACCGTGAGCAAACGCGCCCCCTCGTCGATTACTACTCAAGCTGGGCTGCCGCCGACGCCTTGCAAGCACCTCGCTATCGCAAAGTCGAGGGATTGGGATCAGTCGATGAAATTAAAGCGCGCATATTTAACGCCTTGACCTGACACGAGACCGCCTCACCCGATGAGCTTGTTGCGAGCAACCGCTACGGTCAGCGGCTTCACGCTTTTATCCCGTATATCCGGACTGTTTAGAGATGTCATCATTGCCCGTGCCTTCGGCGCGGGCGCTTTGACGGACGCTTTCTGGGTGGCTTTTCGCATCCCAAACCTTTTGCGAAGGCTCTTCGCCGAGGGCGCCTTTGCCCAAGCATTCGTGCCGATTCTGGGTGAGGCCAAGAACACGCACGATGAAACGGCAATCAAAACGCTGCTCGACCGCGTCGCGTTGGCGCTGTTTGCCATTCTGTTGATCGTGACGGTTGTCGGAATCATCTCAGCGCCCACCGTGGTCATCATGATGGCAAGCGGTTTGGGGGCGGCGGGACGAGAAGACTCGTTTGACGCGGCAGTCGTAATGACGCGGATCATGTTTCCCTACATTGTGTGCATGTCCATGGTGGCCTTAGCTTCGGCTGTACTCAACACGTGGCGAAAATTTGCGGTGCCGGCCTTCACACCCATTTTGCTGAACCTGTCGATGATTGCGGCCGCGTTCGGCATCGCCCCCCATCTAACCCATCCGGTTTACGCCTTAGCGATCGGCGTCATGCTAGGTGGGTTACTGCAGTTGACCGTGCAATGGGTAGCCCTGGGCAAACTAGGATTGCAACCTCGTCTGTCAATCAATGTCAGGCAGGCTCTCGTCGATCCCATGGTGAGACGCATCATGCGCCAGATGTTGCCTGCAACCCTTGGCGTATCGGTTGCCCAGATATCGCTTTTAATTAACACCAATATTGCTACCTGGTTAACGCCCGGCAGTGTGACCTGGCTTTCTTTTGCCGACCGCCTGATGGAGTTTCCCACCGCGCTGATCGGGGTTGCCATCGGTACAGTGCTGTTACCGACTTTATCCAAAGCCAGTACCAATATGGCCGACGGCAGATACAGCAACCTGCTTGACTGGGGGCTCAAGCTCGTACTGTTGCTCGGTTTGCCGGCAGCGGTCACGATGATGCTTATCCCACAAGCGCTCGTCTCGGTACTTTTCCATTATGGTGCTTTTCAAGCCACGGACGTCGGACAAACGCGGCTGGCCGTGGTGGCCTATTCGGTTGGTCTGATTGGGATACTCGCCGTTAAAGTGCTTGCTCCTGGTTTTTACGCACAGCAAAACATCCGCACGCCTGTTTTTATTGCCATTTGCGTGCTGGCAGCGACACAACTGATGAATTTTGTCTTTGTACCCCTGTTTGCGCATGCAGGCTTAGCGCTAACGGTGGGGTTAGGGGCGACGTTGAACGCGTTGGCACTCTTGATTGGATTAAGACGACGAGGGATCTATCAGCCAAACCCCGGCTGGTGGCCGTTTATCGCTCGCATAGGCGTGGCGCTGCTCGCGATGGCAGGCTGTCTCGCCTGGATATCTGCTCGCTTTGACTGGATCGCACTGCAATCCTCGCCCGCACTGCGCATTGGTGCCTTGGTGCTGATCCTAGCAGCAGCGGGGGTCACATACATGGCAGGGCTATGGCTGGCGGGCATACGCATCAAAGACTTCAAACGTGCCCCAACTGTTTAGAAAAAGCCATGCCGCCCGACGCTTGACCATGATTTGTTGGAAAACTGCCAGATTTGCCGCCCAAACTGCCAATAAGGTTTGCAATTCATGGGCTTAGTGCTATAGTAGAGGGCTTTACAGGGTACCCCCCTGCCAACCTAACTAACAGTAAGATATAGCAACCTCATGGCAAATACCGCCCAAGCCCGTAAACGCGCCCGCCAATCGGTAGCGCTTAACAAGCACAATTCAAGCCTGCGCTCGATGTTGCGCACATCGATTAAACGTGTGCGTGAAGCCATTGAGGCTGGTGACAAAGCTGCCGCCAATCTGGTCTTGCAAAAAACAACCAGCATCATTGATCGCGTTGCAGACAAAAACATCATTCACAAGAATAAAGCTGCTCGTCACAAGAGCCGCCTGTCAGCTGCCATTAAATCTTTGGCCTAATGCCTTTGCTTTAGGGCCCCTGGCTGAAAAGGTTCAGTCATCACCAAGGTGTCCCATTGAGTCTCGATTGGATGTAAAGTAGTGCGCTTGTTTAACTCAACGCATAACAACACATCCAATATGAGCAAACCCCGCATACTTCAAATCGGTTCTCTCTCTGGTTCGCCCGTCGCCAACGCGGTCGTCGAAGAGAGATATGACGTTCTCCCTCTCTGGAAATCCTCAGACCAAGCTGCGTTTCTTCGCGAACAAGCTCAAGACATCGAAATTGCAGTCACCTCTGCGGTCACGGGGATTACCGCTGAAGTCATCAACGCGCTACCCAATCTCAAAGCCATTTGTAGCTGGGGGGTCGGTTACGACACATTAGATATCGAAGCGGCACACGCTAGAAACATTCAAGTCAGCAACACCCCAGAGGTTCTCGATGACTGCGTGGCCGACATCGCTTGGGGCCTGCTGCTCGCGTGCCCCAGACAAATAGCTTGGGGTGATCGCTTTGTTCGTGCCAATCATTGGGAAAATAAAACAGCCACCCTGCCCTTGGGAATGCGTGTGAGCGGCAAGAAGCTCGGCATCGTCGGTTTGGGTAATATTGGTGCTGCCATTGCTAAGCGTGGTCTCGGGTTTGATATGCAAGTCGGATATCACAACCGACGTCAACGTAACGACGTTGCCTATGAATACTTCTCGTCGCTCATCGCCCTCGCTCAATGGAGCGATTTTCTCGTGATTGCCACCGTTGGTGGGGCAAGTACCAAACACCTGATCAACGAGGCTGTGTTAAGGGCACTCGGACCACAATCTATGTTGGTGAACATCGCGCGAGGCTCAGTCATCGACGAAGTGGCATTGGTCAAGGTGTTAACCGAAAGTGCGTTGGGTGGTGCAGCGCTTGATGTTTTCGAAAGCGAACCGAAAGTACCGGATGCGTTAAAAACAATGGATAACGTCGTGCTCTTGCCCCACATTGCCAGCGCCACGGTTGAAACCCGACAAGCCATGCTTGAGTTAATGCTCAACAACATTGACACCTATGTCAAAACCGGCAAAGTGGTGACACCGGTCTAAACGAACGTCGTATTACTTTGCTTGAGGATGCGGGCCAAAACTTGTTTTGAGCCCGTTGTCTGTTGCAAAATCTTGAACGAATTTCCAGGCTAAAGGTTCGAGCTCTCGGAGTCTCTCGTCAACGATGACGGCTTTCACACGATCTAACGTGGTTGGCGTCACATAAGGAGAGTAGCTGATGTGGCTTCGAGCGAAACCTACGGGACGATAAGGGGCAAGTACCCCCGCCAGTCGTTCTGCCCAATCGCTAGGTCTGAACGTGGCACCAGATTCGGTAACACCGTATAAAACGAAAAACTGCACTTCTTTTGTCATGCACAACCCGTCTGGTCGCATTCAGGCAACGTGTTCAACAATAAACACGCCGCTGCTCCCTGAATTGTATATGATTGAAGTTTTCCCTTTGCGCACCCAGCGATAACGCTGCGGATTAGCCTCGGAGTCCTCGCATGACCGACAGCAGTCAATCAAAACAACCTCTTAAACATTTTCTTCAGTTTTCAGATTTGACCGTCGAAGAGTTGCATTACGTTCTTGATCGCGCTCGCATTATCAAGGGCAAATTCAAACGCTATGAACCCCATCACCCGCTCAACGACCGCACACTTGCCATGGTATTTGAGAAGGCTAGCACCCGCACCCGAGTCTCTTTCGAGGCAGGGATGTATCAGATGGGTGGCTCTGTGATTCATCTGACCACCACCGACTCTCAACTGGGTCGTTCCGAGCCGATCGAGGACACGGCCAGAATCGTGTCTCGCATGGTCGATCTCGTCATGATCAGAACCTTTGAGCAGACTAGGATTGAGCGTTTTGCAGAGTATTCTAGAGTGCCTGTCATCAACGGGCTTACCAATGAATATCACCCTTGTCAGGTGCTGGCTGATATTTTTACGTTTATCGAACACCGGCAGAGCATTGCAGGCAAAATTGTTGCATGGGTCGGTGACGCCAATAATATGGCGTACACCTGGATACAAGCAGCGCAGATGCTTGGCTTTACCCTTCACGTCAGTGCCCCAACTGGTTACAAGTTGGATCCTGCTCGCATCGAAGGCGTTGCATCAAACGTGCTCAAAGAGTTTGCGGATCCCATGCAGGCGTGTTTAGGCGCGCACTTGGTCACCACGGATGTCTGGACCAGCATGGGCTATGAAGCCGAGAATGAAGATCGACGTCGCGCCTTCGCCGATTGGTGTGTCGATCAGGAGATGATGAGTAACGCGTCTACGGATGCACTCTTCATGCACTGCCTACCTGCGCACCGCGGCGAAGAAGTCACTGCTGAGGTGATCGATGGCCCGCAAAGTGTGGTTTGGGACGAAGGAGAAAACCGATTGCATGTTCAAAAAGCGCTCATGGAGTTTCTATTGCTAGGTCGACTCGACTAAGGCTCGGATCTCCCTCGGCTTGAGGTTAAAATCATACGTTGGCACCTATACAGAGTTACTCATGAGCGATATCAAAAAAGTAGTCCTTGCTTATTCAGGCGGCTTGGATACATCTGTCATCCTTAAATGGTTGCAAGACACCTACCAATGCGAAGTCGTCACTTTTACGGCTGATATTGGCCAGGGCGAAGAGCTAGAGCCTGCCCGTGCGAAGGCCATCAAGTTTGGCATCAAACCAGAGCAGATTTTTATCGACGATTTGCGCGAAGAATTTGTGCGCGATTTTGTTTTTCCGATGTTTCGATGCAATGCGATCTACGAAGGCGAATACTTGCTGGGTACATCGATCGCTCGCCCGCTTATCGCAAAACGTCAGATCGAGATTGCCCGTCAAGTGGGGGCACAGGCAGTGTCGCATGGCGCAACCGGCAAGGGAAACGATCAAGTCCGTTTCGAGCTTGGCTACTATGCCTTAGAGCCCGGCATTAAGGTGATCGCTCCCTGGCGCGAGTGGGATCTAGTCTCGCGCGAAAAGCTACTGGCGTACGCTGAGGATGCAGGCATTGCCATTGACATGAAGCACAAGAACGGAGGTGCGCCCTACTCCATGGACGCCAATCTTTTGCATATCAGTTTCGAAGGCCGGCATCTTGAAGATCCAAAGGCCGAGGCTGAAGAGTCCATGTGGCGCTGGACAGTCTCTCCTGAAGCGGCACCAGATCAGCCGGAATATCTCGATATGGAATTCGAAAATGGTGATCCTGTTGCGCTCAATGGGGTCCGTCTATCCCCTGCCCAATTGCTGACAAAATTAAATGAATTAGGTGGTAAGCACGGCATTGGTCGACTCGATTTGGTTGAAAATCGTTACGTTGGCATGAAGTCACGCGGTTGCTACGAAACCCCAGGCGGCACGATTCTGCTGAAAGGTCACCGAGCGATTGAGTCGATTACGCTGGACCGTGAAGTCGCCCACCTGAAAGATGATTTGATGCCACGATATGCGGCGCTGATTTACAACGGTTACTGGTGGTCACCCGAGCGTCGGGTTTTGCAGGCCTTGATCGACGCGACGCAACAACAAGTCAACGGCTGGGTACGATTAAAACTGTACAAAGGTAGCGTTTACACCGTTGCCCGTGATTCAAAAGACACCTTGTTTGATCAAACCATCGCTACCTTCGATGATGATGGCGGCGCCTACAATCAGGCTGACGCAGCTGGCTTTATCAAACTTAACGCGTTGCGTATGCGTATCGAAGCAAAGGCAGGCCGCAAGTAAACCTGCCATGTTTGAGGGATGCTGGCAAAACATCCCGATATAAAAAAACTGTGTTGACTCATCATCAACACAGTTTTTTTTGGTTCTCTGTTTTCAACTAGCCTTAGCGCTGGACTATTTAAATCTCGATTTGAGTCCCCATTTCTACGACACGATTCGGTGGAATTCTGAAAAATCTAGTGCTGCGCGTGGCATTGCGCATCATGAGAGAGAACAGACGATTTCGGACAGATTTAAATGAGAATTTCTTCTGAACCACTAAGGTCTCGCGTGACAAGAAATAGGATGTCCGCATGGGCTCTAAATTAACTTCGGGATGCAGTTGCCCCAGTTTTTCAAGGATATTGGGCACATCGGGCTCTTCTTTGAAACCGTAGGTCACCGTGGTCTCCCAGCTGCTGGCGCTCAACGGTTTAAAATCAAACTTGTTTTCTAGTTGCACAAAAGGCGTATCGGCGACTTTGATGTGCAAAAACAAGTTCTGCTGATGCAACACTTTATTGTGCTTGAGGTTGTGCAAGAACGCAGGCGGAACAATCCCACCAGCTTCTGAAAGAAACACCGCAGTGCCGTCAACGCGAGCGGGCGGGTGATTTTCAAGCATCCCCATGAATTCGCTGAGCGGCTGACGGTCTCTCAGTTGAATGTCTGCCAACAATGCTCGCCCATTGCGCCAAGTCATCATAAAGCAGAAGATGACCCCAGCGACCAGTAATGGCAACCAACCGCCTTCAACAAACTTCAGTGAGTTTGAGGCAAAC
The DNA here is from genome assembly GCF_964834465.1 of Jezberella sp. NCBI lineage: Bacteria > Pseudomonadati > Pseudomonadota > Betaproteobacteria > Burkholderiales > Alcaligenaceae > Jezberella > Jezberella sp. The sequence goes on along the minus strand of NZ_CBAZRM010000012.1, from coordinate 50,042 downwards.
AGTAGTGCATCAACGGCTATCAGTATTGACAGACAAATCAATACAAATAGGCGCTTCACGCGCGAAATGCCTCGTAATAAGACCTCAAACGCCAACATGGTCGTAATCAGCATCGTCCCAGTGACTGCGAGCCCATAGGCATTCGCCAGATTATCTGATTTACGGAAGATAACGACCAGCGCCAGTACTGCAATACAGAGCAACCAATTGACTCTGGGCAGATAAATTTGCCCTTCTTCACGTTCTGACGTGTGTAAGACATCCATACGGGGCCAAAATCCGAGCTGGACAGCCTGTCGAGTGACAGAAAAGGCACCTGAAATGACCGCTTGAGAAGCAATTACTGTGGCAATACTGGCCAGAATCACCAAGGGGATCAAGCCGATCGCAGGTGCCATCAGGTAAAACGGATTTTCAATCGCTGCTGGGTTTCGCAGTAATAAGGCACCTTGCCCAAAGTAACAAAGGGTCAACGCCGGTAAGACCAGCGCAAACCAAGCCCTGCGAATAGAGGTGCGACCGAAGTGGCCCATATCGGCATACAGCGCTTCCGCCCCTGTCAATGCCAGGACGACAGAACCCAACAAGACGAACGTTTTATGGGGTGCTGCGAGAATAAGTTGATAGGCGTAAACGGGATTGATCGCCACCAGTACCGCAGGTGTCTGGGAAATTTGCCAAATACCCATCGCACCCAAGATAAAAAACCAGAACATCATCACAGGGCCAAACAATTTGCCGACCACCGCGGTCCCGCGACTCTGAATCACAAACAAAGCAACGATAATGACTAAACAGAGAGGGATTACCCATGCTTCGAAACTATCGGAGATCAGGCTGATCCCTTCGACTGCTGACAACACAGAGATGGCCGGGGTAATCATGCTGTCGCCATAAAACAGGGCAGTACCAAAAGTGCCCAGCGCGATCAAAAGCGCTTTTTGCCAAGGCGGACGCCCCCGAACGGCCAGACCAACCAAGGCCATCGTCCCGCCCTCACCTTTGTTATCAGCTCTTAAAATGAACATGACGTATTTGATGGACACGACAATCATCAACATCCAGAACAACAAAGACAGCGTGCCCAACACTTGATCTTGGGAAAAGTCTTTATATCCCTCAAGGCACTGCTTCAGTGTGTAGAGAGGACTGGTACCAATATCACCATAAACAACGCCGATCGCACCGATCATCAACGCCGAGGCTGGTGTGGCGCCGGTGCTATTTTTGGAAGAATTATCGGATGACATTAAATTGAACCAATCTGTTTAATTGCGCCCCAATACGAGGCCCGGGGAAAACAACAGTCAATCTCGTGCCCGCAAATTGAGGACGACTGACAATATTCCACCAAGCGCCGTGCGCGCGAGCGATTTCGCGCACGATGGCTAACCCCAACCCTGACCCTTCACCGCTGACCTCAGGCGAGCGGTAGAAAGCCTCGAAGACTCTACCTTGCTCTTTGGGACTGACGCCACAGCCATCGTCCTCTACCGCGAGCGTGGGAGGAGTCTCAGTAATGTGCAAACGCACATAACTCGCAGCCGAAGCATACCTCAAAGCATTATCGATCAGGTTACCTAATAACTCGTTCAGTAAAATTGGATCGCCATCAATCCAAACCGGTTGCTCTGGCACGTCAATCACTAAACTGATTTTACTATCTTTGGCTTTATGCCACCATTGCGCACCCGCGCTGCGCAACCATTCGCACAGATCCAGACGTAAAAAATGGTCTTGAGGCCCCGCTTGCGTATCTACCCGAGCCAGTACGAGCAACTGCTGTCCCAGCCTGATCATGCGATCACTAATGGATTTAATGCGTTCAGCCCTGTCTCTGATGTCGGGGGCAAGCTCTCTGGCCAGCATCAGCTCAGATTCGAGTCTCAATCCCGCGAGGGGCGTTCTTAATTGATGAGCAGCATTGCCAATAAAGCGCTTTTGAGCGGCCATCGACTCATCTAACCGGTCAAGTAGCTCGTTCGTGTGTCGGATCAAAGGCCCTAGCTCACTGGGCAGGCTGTCGACCTTCAACCGGCTTAAATCATCGGCTGAGCGCAAGGCGATCTGAGCCGAAATCTGATTCACTGCTTGTAAACCTGATCTGACCCCTTGCAAAATGACCCATGTCAACGAAGCGAGCAAGATCAGATGACCAATTAACATCGACCAGAAAATATCCCTCAGTGCCCACTCTTCAATTTCAAAGTTATGCGTCAGTAACCATGTCGCAAACACGTCAAGTAGCGCGAGCAGAAACACTGGTAGTAATAAACGACGAACCAAATGCCGAGCTAAGGAGCCCGATCGCAAGAACGAAATACTGGCATCAATTGGTGCGTTGCTGTTCGACATCTAAGCTGTACCCGAAGCCACGAATCGTTTGTATTAAGATACCCGTGCCCTCAAGTCGTTTGCGCAAACGGTAAATATAAACTTCAACGGCGTTCTCGCTAAAGTCAGCATCAAGCGCTGATAGGGCCTGAACGATCTGCTGTTTGGTGACGACTTTGCCCGGATGATTCAAGAGCATTTCTAACACCGATAGTTCGCGAACAGATAGTGACAGACGAACACCGGCAACGCGCAACTCGCGATTAGATAAGTCAAACGATAGCCCGCCAAACTCGATCACCGATTGAGACAAACCAACTCGCCGTCTGATGACCGCTCGCACTCTTGCAGCAAACTCGATTAACTCGAAAGGCTTGGTGAGATAGTCGTCTGCCCCCGCATCCAAGCCAGACACACGATCATTCAATCCGTCGCGAGCGGTCAAGATCAGAACAGGGGTATTGTCGCCCTTCTGCCTGAGGGCAGCAAGAATTTGAAGACCATCAATAGACGGCAAACCCAAATCAAGCACCGACAAATCGTACTGATACCGATCGAGCGCATCGATCCCCTGAAGACCGTCATCAACCCAATCAACGACATAGCCTTGATTGGTCAAAAACTCTTGCAATGCACGCCCTAAGGTGGCGTCGTCTTCGATAACAAGGATTCTCATGATGAAAGTTTACCTCGCGAAAGCAGAAGCCCTGCTTTCTTTTCTACCTACCAGTGATTTACCGAGCAAGCGAAAACTCATAGGGGATATCGGCCAGTGCTTGAACCGCTTGACTATTTTTCTGGTGAGGTCTGAACCGTGTCTGTCGGGCAGCTGCCAAGGCAGCGTCATCTAAAGACGAATAGCTTGAGGACGAAAACACGGAGGCCATGGTCACAGCACCTGTATTATCGATCGAAACGCGAATCACCACCTGACCTTGCTGGCGCAATTTGATGGCGGCCACGGGATAGCGTGGTTGCGGTGGGATGCCCCGATATCCACCTGCTTATCCACCCAGTTATCCACGCGCTTATCCACCGGCTTATCCCCTTCGATGGTCAACTTGATATCAATTGTCAAAGGTGTTGCTTGGACGGGGTGCTTTGATAGGTGCAGGTCAGTTGGTTCAGAGACAACCTTCACGTCTGAGGTCGAATCAGACAATGCAGGTTCGTCGTTAGGTTGTACTTCAAGCGACACCATGATCGGAAGGTCGCTGCTGAGATGAGGTGTGGGTTGGATTCGAATGAAAAATACACATACGGCGAATAACGCATGTACGCAGAAAACGCAGAAAACGGTTTTCAGCCGATTCATCCAATCAGCTCGTGCCATGGGAGGGGAAACGTGATGAACGTGAATAAGTGATGGTGGGTCGTGACGGACTCGAACCGCCGACAGCCTCGGTGTAAGCGAGGAACTCTACCAACTGAGTTAACGACCCTAAAAAAACAAATGCGGCTCGCATTATAGCGAACCGCATTTTTTTAGCAACCGACAGTCGATTAATTCACTGCGTCTTTCAGTGCTTTACCTGGACGGAACTTAGGTACTTTTGCTTTTTTGATCTTGATTGCCTCACCAGTGCGTGGATTACGGCCAGTGCGCGCAGCGCGAGCAGTCACAGCAAACGTACCGAAACCAACCAACGTCACCGTACCACCTTTTTTGAGTGTGGTTTTGACAGCAGCGATCATGGCATCAAGCGAGCGACCCGCAGCAGCCTTTGAAATATCTGCCTTAGTGGCGATGTGTTCAATCAGTTCGGTTTTATTCATTTGAGGTTTACCCCTTTGTAATGTTGACAAAAAATCTGACAAAAAAAACTACTTACTCAAACAATTGGCTTTTGATCATTCGAAAACCAAAAAACTATATTTGATGCTTCCAGAGTGAGATTAGGCCTTTTGCAACGGCGGCTGTCAAGAAAAAAACAGCGTAAAAGCCGCACTTTCAGCCAATCTAGCAATTTTTTTATAAGCCTAATTGACAGTAGCTAAAAAAACCAAGGGAGAACACTCATAAATTATTAAGAACGTATTAACAATCCCTCATTTAAATCAGTCTTGCCTCCATCAACATTTGCTCAATGCTTGCTCAAAATCATTGATCAAATCCTGCTCATCTTCAATACCGACAGAGACACGAATCAAACTATCAGCAATCCCCATTTGGGCCCTGAGGTTAGGACCCATTTCGTAATAAATAGTGTGTGCTGCGGGCAACGCCAGTGTGCGCGTATCACCCACGTGTGTCGCAAGGATCACCACTTGCAGATAATTCAAAAATTGAAAACAATCAATGCCGTCAACTAGCTCAAGCGCAAATAGCATGCTGTAACGATCACCGAATAATTGTTGCGCCCGAGCGTGCTGGGGATGATTGGGCAAACCAGGGTAGGCAACTTTGGCTACTTTAGGGTGCCTGACCAAGTAATTCGTTAATGCAGTTGCGTTTCTACAAATTTTATCCATACGAAGCGCCAGTGTTTCAGCACCAATCGCAATGCGATGAGCCGCATCCGACGATAGCGTGCCGCCCATGTCGCGCAACCCTTTCTTCTTGATTTGTGTCAACCCCCAGCCGTTGACCGCGCCCTTTTTGTAGACATCCAGAATATTCGGAAACGTCGACCAGTCGAAAAGACCCGTGTCAGTCAATGACCCGCCAAGGGCATGTGCATGCCCGCCAATATGTTTAGAGAGTGAGTTCATGACGAGTGACGCGCCAATCGACTTAGCCTGAAAGAGGATGGGCGAGGTCACGGTATTGTCAACGACCAAACAAATATTGTTAGCGCGACACAACTCACCAATACCTTCCAAATCTGCCACTTGAGTGCCCGGATTAGCGATTGTCTCGGTGAAAACCATTCTTGTATTGGATTGAATTGCAGCGGCGACTGCTTTGACATCTGTCGCGTCGACCAAGGAAACTTGAATTCCAAGCAGCTGCAACGTGCCGAACAAGCTACTCGTGTTGCCGAAGATGAACTGACTGGACACCAAGTGGTCGCCGCTGCGCAAGAGCGAGGTGAACAAAGCGGACAAAGCAGCCATCCCAGTCGCAAACGTCAAGCTGCTGGCACCAGACTCCATGATAGAAATTTTCTTATCAAGGGCCTCTGTGGTGGGCGTGCCTTGACGCGAATACGTATAGCCTGCCTTGCCTTGAAAAACGACGGCCAATTCACGCGCATCGGCATACGCATACTGCGTTGAAGGGTGGATCGGCTTATGCACCGCCCCATGCTCAACATCGTTGCGCCGATCCGCGTGAAGAATACTTGTCGTGAAACCGAATTTAGCCATGATGCGTTCAATGCCCAGTCGTTGATTGCGAATGGCATTCAGTTTACAGATTTCTTTTTCATCATGGGCCGAGCAAGTTAACCCCAGCGTCAATTAGCGCCTTTGTCGGACGGTCTCATAAAGACAGACGCCAGTGGCTACGCTTACATTCAGGCTTTCTACACTGCCAAGCATCGGGACGTGTGCCAAGAGATCACAGGTCTCGCGGGTCAGTCGTCTCATCCCCTCGCCCTCTGCACCCATGACCCACGCGATCGCACCCTTAACATCAACCTCGTGAATACTTTGAGTCGCCTGATCGTCAGTGCCAATCAACCAAATATTGCGATCCTTAATGTCCCGCATCGTACGAGCCAAGTTAGTCACCATAATGTAGGGCACCGACTCGGCAGCCCCGCATGCGACGCGTTGAACCGTCGTACTCAACCCAGCTGCGCGGTCTTTTGGGGCAATCACGGCATGCACGCCAGCGGCGTCAGCCGTTCGAAGGCAAGCACCTAAATTGTGAGGATCGGTCACACCATCCAGAATCAACAAGAAAGCTGGTTCAGTCAACTCGTCGAGGACTTCGTCTAGATCCGCAGCTAACTTTCTGGGATCAGCCACAGCGACCACGCCTTGGTGGCGTGCGCCACCAGCGAGACCATCAAGGCGATCCATGGCGACAGGATGAACTGCGCAACCAAGTGCACGAGCTTGTTCGATCAGGCTCTGCATCCGCTTATCTCGACGAGACGCTTCAACGTACAGTTCTTTGACGGAGCCAGGTGCTTGCCTCAGACGAGCAATAACCGCATGAAAACCCGCCAGCACTTGTGTTGCAGCCATGATGAACCTTATTCGATCTCTATCCGTTGAACCTCGCCGACTAACGAGGTTTGCGGGGAGATTTTTTCACACTTGGACTTTTCCCGCTTCGAGCCTGACGTTGCGGGGGACGTGAATCCATCTTCGCCGTCTTTTTCGCTTCTGCGCGGCGGACTTTGGCCGTTGTCCCCTTGAGCTCAGCGGGTTTGGAAGAAGCAGCCTTCTTCGCGCGTCGAAACGGTTGCTCTTCTGTCCGATTGGCCTGCTTACGCAGTGAGACGAAACTGGTACCCGCAACAAGCCGGAACTCAATTCGCCTTGCCTCAAGATCAACACGTGCAACTTGCACTTGCACAGCATCCGTCAAACGGTACCGCATGCCTGTTCGCTCTCCGCGCAACTCATGAAGCGCTTCATTGAACTGAAAGTATTCGGTACCGAGCTCAGAGACATGCACCATGCCTTCAACATGCAGGGTATCGAGCGTCACAAAGATACCAAAGCTCGCCACCCCAGTAACTTTGCCACTGAACGTTTCGCCTACCCGCTCTTTAACAAACCAGCATTTCAACCAGGCCTCGACATCACGGGAGGCATCATCGGCTCGGCGCTCATTCGCCGATAACAACAGACCGAGTTTTTCCCAGACATCATGCTCGTGTTCACTGCGAGTCGCACCGGGCGCAGAGATATGACCAGCAAATTCCGGTTGGTATCTCGTCCCCTTGAGTAAGGCCTTGATGACCCGGTGAGTCAGCAAATCAGGATAACGCCGGATGGGCGACGTAAAATGTGTGTAGGCTGGGTAAGACAAGCCAAAGTGTCCCATATTGTCCGGACCATAAATTGCCTGTTGCATCGATCGCAAACACATCGTCTGCAGCAAAGAGTAGTCAGGCCGGCCACGCGCCTTCTCGAGCAACTCGCCGTAATCTTTGGCCGTGGGATCTGAACCGCCGCCCAACCCAAGACCCAGCGTGCGCAAGAACTCTCGTAGCGAGGTGAGCTTGTCAGGCGTTGGCCCTTCATGCACGCGATAGAGTCCGATGTGTTTGCTTCTGAACATGAAATCGGCGGCGCAGGTGTTGGCTGCCAACATACACTCTTCAATCAGCCGGTGTGCATCATTTCTCACCATCCCGACGATCTGTTCAATACGGCCCAGCTCATTACATAAAATCTTGGTTTCAACCGTGTCAAAATCGATAGCACCACGATCTTTGCGGCCTTGGTAAAGCAATTGATAAAGCTGATACAGGTGATTGATCTGCGGCATAACCTTTGACAGGCTCTTGGCCATCGGGCCGCCTTGTTGCTGCAAAGATTCCCACACCTGGTTGTAAGTCGTGCGCGCGTGAGAGTGAATAACGGCGTTATAAAACTGATAAGCGCTGACGGTGCCCGCTTTGGTGCCAGAGGCATTGATTACCATATCGCAAACGAGCACAAGGCGATCGACGTTGGCATTCAGGGAGCACAGTCCGTTGGATAATTTCTCTGGCAGCATGGGGATCACCCGCCGCGGAAAATAGACACTCGTACCGCGTTCACGGGCAGCGATGTCCAAGCCGTCGTCTGGTGTCACGTAGTGGCTGACATCTGCAATAGCGACTAACAGACGCCAAGCGGGGCGTTTACGCCCTGTGGTACCCAAATCAATGGGCTCTGCATAGACGGCATCATCAAAGTCTCGAGCGTCTTCTCCGTCAATCGTGATAAAGGGTACATCACGCAAATCAACCCGATCTTTGAGATCGCTACGCCTTACCGCGTCAGGTAACTTCTCTGTCTGACGCAAGGCTGCCTCACTGAACTCGACAGGCACATCAAATTTGCGAACTGCAATCTCGATTTCCATCCCGGGGTCGTCAATCTCACCGAGAATCTCGGCAACGCGGCCCAACGGCTGAGTATGGCGAGTCGGTTGCTCGATGATATCGACAGACACGACTTGACCGTGTTGCGCGCCTCCCGTCTCACCAGGTGGGATCAATACATCGTGTTTGATGCGCTGATCTTCTGGCACCACAATCGTCAAACCACGTTCGTTTAAGAACCGCCCAACGAGGCGGTTCGTTCTGCGCTCGATGACTTCAACAATAGTCCCTTCCGGTTTGCCCCTGTATTCACCACCAGGTTTAACCAACACGCGATCGCCGTGAAGCACTTTGAGCATTTCACGGGGCGATAAAAAGATATCGGGACCGCCGCCGTCTCTAATCAGGAAGCCAAATCCATCACGATGCCCCTGCACTTTGCCAGCGACAAAATCCAGTTTGTTCGCTAGCAATAGCAGCCCTTTACGGTTAGGCAGTAATTGACCATCGCGCTCCATCGCGGCAAGCCGACGATCAAATCCGATACGCGTCTCTTCTCGGTCGGCACCCATATGGATAGCTAGATCACCTGCTGATAACGGTGCCGCAGAATTGCGCAACGCCTCGAGAATCTGCTCACGACTGGGGACATCAGGGTCAAAGTCGGCTGGAAGTTCGGGCGTCCCGGCGGTGACACGAATTTTCTTTGCTGGATATGGGGCGCGGTTTGCCAAAGTGTGAATCTCGTTTATAATGGAGGGCTTGAGTAAAAGTTATCGCTAATACAGTAATTATTCATGCGAGTAGTGCTGTACGGTAATCAGTCATGCAGGGCCCAGGTGGCGGAATTGGTAGACGCGCACGGTTCAGGTCCGTGTGCCGCAAGGTGTGGAGGTTCGAGTCCTCTCCTGGGCACCACTTAAGTGTAAAGCATATTGCGTGACAATACGCTTGATGTTTAATCAGTCGCGTTTTAGCTAAGCCAGCCCCAATACCATCTTGAAGTGCGAGATGTTGGCTTCGAAAAACTCATCCCCTTCAAGTACAAAACCATGCTTGTTATAAAACGCGATGGCGTGCGTTTGAGCGTGCAAAACCACAGCAACGTGCCCTCTTGTGCGTGCTTCACCGATCAATGCCTGCAGTACTGCGCTGCCGACTTGGTTGCCTCGGGCCGAGGCAGACACTGCCATTCGGCCAATATGCCCGTCTGGTAATAACCGACCAGTTGCAAGCGCTTGGCCTTGTACGTCATAGGCCACGGCATGAACACATGCTGCGTCCATCTCGTCGACCTCTTCCTCGGGGGGCACCCCTTGTTCAATGACAAAGACGGCATGCCTGATGGGCAGCGCGTCTTGTTGCATCTCATGCCAAGGCCCCAATCTTATGTTTACGTCATGGCGATGCATTTCAATCTCTTTTTGCCTGTCATTCATGAGCTCAATCAATTCGCGTTTAGCCAGCCACCCCATGTGCTAACCCGTATCACGATAGTGCAACATAGCTGACCTTAAGTTGCATAGGATACCAACATCCTGCGGCACACTTGAGACAAGCATGTCCAACGTTGTCTGTTAAATTCCCAGCAAACATCATTTGAGACGAGGCACTTATGGCATTGCTTGCACCACGAAATTTTGCACTATGGATTGCCATGGCAGGTGCCGCGATTGGGACAGGGCTCATGCTATTGGGTTCTCCTTACTGGTTACTGCTAGCGCTGCCCTCTTGGTTGTTGGTGGCGGTCGGGTTTAGAGACCTTCATCAATCACATCACGCGATCCTGCGCAATTACCCCATCATTGGTCATATCCGATTTTTTCTCGAGTTCATCCGGCCTGAGATCAGGCAATATCTACTCGAGAACGATACAGAAGAGGCCCCCTTTGCTAGGGTCAAACGCTCGTTGGCTTATCAACGCGCTAAAAAGGCGAGTGATAAACGCCCGTTTGGTACCCAACTTGATGTGTATGGGGATCGTTATGAGTGGATTAATCATTCAATGGCGCCCACGAAAATAGCCGACATGGATTTTCGCATTACCGTGGGTGGGCCCGCCTGTTTGCAGCCAGTATCACTATCGGTCCTGAATATTTCGGCCATGAGTTTTGGGGCGCTGTCTGCCAATGCGGTACTCGCGCTCAACGAAGGTGCCAAAATCGGCAATTTTGCACACGATACGGGTGAAGGCGGCATCAGCAGTTACCACAAAAAGCCAGGGGGAGACTTAATCTGGAACATCGGTTCAGGCTACTTCGGTTGCCGTGATGAAAACGGCCGATTCTCTGAAACCAATTTCGTCGCTAATGCGAGCTTGCCTCAAGTACGCATGATCGAAATCAAATTGTCTCAAGGGGCAAAACCAGGCCATGGGGGGATTTTACCTGGTGCGAAAGTCACGGCCGAAATCGCGCTCGCCCGTGGTGTCAAAGAGGGTGAAGATTGCAATTCACCAGCGGCTCATACCGAATTCGACAGTCCCAAGGGTTTATTGCAATTCGTGCAGCGATTGCGCGCGCTGAGTGGTGGCAAACCCATTGGGTTTAAATTGTGTATCGGCCACACATGGGAGTGGTTCGGGATCGCCAAGGCCATGGTTGAAACGGGTATTACGCCAGATTTCATTGTTGTTGATGGCGCAGAGGGTGGCACAGGGGCCGCGCCAGTCGAATTCGTTGATCACGTTGGCACACCGCTGAGAGAGGGATTGCGTCTGGTGCACAATACTTTGGTTGGTCTCAATTTGCGGCACCTGATTAAAATCGGTGCCTCCGGTAAGATCGTATCCGCGTTCGACATGGCCTGTATCATGGCTCTTGGGGCAGACTGGTGTAACAGCGCTCGCGCGTTCATGTTTTCAATCGGATGCATTCAGGCACAAGCCTGTCACACCGATCGATGCCCCACCGGCGTGACCACACAGGATCCCCAACGACAAAAAGCACTGGTGGTGGCAGACAAGGCACCTCGTGTCGCCAGCTTTCATCAAAACACACTGCATGCGTTGGGCGAGTTGCTTGCGGCCGCAGGGCTTAAGCATCCAGACGATCTGCACACGCATCACATCGCGCGCCGCATGTCGTCGACGCAAGTCACGCTGCTCTCGTCGATATTTCCATCGATGCCCCCCGGCTCATTGCTCAGAGGCGAACTTCCTACTCGTGTGTTTCAAATTGGCTGGCCCATGGCAAGCGCGGACCGGTTCGCGCCTAACCAAGACTTGGGTGAGTCGTTAGCAAAAGCGCAAACCAACTCAGAACCGGTGATTGCCTGATCATCGCGTTTTATGCACCAACATGGTACTTTTTGCACTACTTGAGGGCGATCTCGAGGCAATTGAAAACGTTTATCGCCGTTTTATCCGTTCTTTCTATGTGACATTATTGTTGCAGCGCACATAGGCAGTCTGGCATGGCTCTTGCTTAGATCGTGACAAGTCAATCAATAATTAGTTTCCGAACTAATGTAATGAGTTTCAATCACTAAAGAGGATCTTCATGTTAACTTGGATAAAACGATCTCTAGCCTTAGCGGCAGTCGCGTTTATGTTGAGCGCGGCTAGTCTTAGCATCGCGCCCGTCGCGCATGCGCAAGACGCTAAACCGGCAGCCACAGCAGCGGCCGTTGCAGCACCTGCAGCCGCCGGCGATGCCGCGGCGGTCACGCCGCCGACCCCCAACAAAGGGGATACCGCATGGATGTTGATCTCAACGGCACTGGTTCTTCTCATGACATTGCCAGGTCTGGCTTTGTTCTACGGCGGCTTAACGCGGGCGAAAAACATCCTGTCGGTCTGCGCTCAGTGTATGGTGATTTTTTCTTTAATTACTGTCCTCTGGTCGATCTATGGCTATAGCCTCGCGTTCACCGAGGGCTCAGCTTGGATCGGAAAATTCGACCGATTATTTCTGGCTGGATTGACGCCGGATACCAATGCAGCCACTTTCAGCAAGGGCGTTGTCATTCCTGAGTTTGTCTTCATGGCGTTTCAGGCGGTCTTTGCAACGATCACATGCTGTCTGATCATCGGTGCTTTTGCTGAGCGTGCCAAGTTTTCTGCAATCCTGTGCTTCATGGTGTTGTGGTTCACCTTCAGCTACCTGCCGATTGCCCACATGGTTTGGTTCTGGCCTGGTCCAGACGACGTCAAAGATGCCGCTTCACTTGATGCGATGACAGCCAAGGCAGGCTGGTTGTTTCAGAAAGGGGTGCTTGATTTCGCCGGTGGTACTGTCGTTCATATCAATGCGGCCATTGCCGGTCTGGTTGGCTCATTTGTGATTGGCAAGCGCCTCGGTTACGGCCGCGAAATCATGAAGCCACACAACATGGTTCATGTCATGACGGGCGCATCGCTACTGTGGTTCGGCTGGTTCGGATTCAACGCTGGCTCAGCGCTTGAAGCCAATGGCACAGCTGCTCTCGCCTTTGTGAACACCTTCTTGGCAACCGCTGCTGCAGTATTAGGCTGGACCTTTGCTGAGTGGATTTCTAAAGGCAAGCCATCCGTGCTGGGTGGTGCATCGGGTTGCGTCGCAGGTTTGGTGGCCATCACCCCCGCTGCTGGTTTTGTCGGCCCGATGGGCGCCCTGGTCATTGGTGCGCTAGCTGGCATTGTTTGTTTATGGGGTGTCAACGGTCTGAAAAAGCTGTTGGGTTCAGACGACTCCTTGGATGTCTTCGGTGTACATGGTGTTGGCGGGATATTGGGTGCCCTTCTAACAGGCGTGTTTGCAGCCCCCTCCTTGGGCGGCACAGGCATCTACGACTACGTCACCAATGCTACTGCCAAAGACTACGACATGCTCGGTCAACTCTGGATTCAGTCCCAAGGCGTCCTGACGACGTTGATCTGGTCAGGTGTGGTCTCGTTCATTGCCTTCAAATTGGTCGATATCGTGATCGGACTGCGTGTCCCAGAGGATGAAGAGCGTGAAGGCCTTGACATCACCTCGCATGGCGAGTCTGCCTACGAAAATTAAGCTTCACCTTAATCAGTTTGCTTTAAGCACGTGCTAAATAACTCCCGGAGCACTCATGCAACTCTTATCGAAATCTGTCACTGTCCTTGCCTTGGCATGCACATTAACGGGCGCGGCTTACACCCAGGTCGCACTGGCGGAAGAACCCGCAGCGGCCCCAAGCCCATTTACGGCCAACGCCTCTGTGGTTAGCGAATACCGGTATCGTGGTCTCTCGCAATCAAACTTTCAACCAGCTGTCCAAGGTGGGTTTGACTACGCGCATGAGAGCGGTTTCTACATCGGCAATTGGAACTCAACCATTAGCTGGATCTCTGATGCCAACAAAGGCACGTCAGCCCCCATCGAAATGGACTTTTATGGTGGCTACAAGCACGACTGGTCTGAGGGTTTCATCGCTGACGTCGGCATCTTGCAATATTATTATCCATCGTCAGGGTATCCGAGTGACGGAGTCAGCCCCAACACCACCGAAGCCTATGCGGCCCAGAACTTTACGTTTGGCCCTCTCACTGGTTACGTCAAGTTTTCGTATTCGCTTAGCACACTGTTCGGAACGGCTAACAGCCGAGGTTCAAAATACGGCGATCTGACCTTAGCCTACGACACTGGCGTATGGGGCTTATCGCTCAACGGCCATGTGGGTTATCAATACTTGGCGGGCGACAACCCTGCAGGCGGATCAAACAGCAGTCTGTACTCCTATACAGACTGGAAACTCGGCGTCACGAAAGACTTCGGCGAAGGCTTCTCTGCCAACGTGAGCTATGTCGGCACAAACGCCAACACGGCAGCTTACACGAGCCCAACTGGTGCCAATCTCGGCAAGGGTGCGGCAGTCTTCGCTGTCACCAAAACGTTTTAAGTTAATACCCACACTAACTCTGTCAACCAGCGATCAAGCTGGTTTACAGGGGAGTGAGAATGCAGATATAGTCCGGATCAGTGCACAAGAGCCCGTTTAAGGACTCGGATCCGGAGACAACAATGATTCAAACATATTTGCGCAACGCTTGCTTACTGTTGAGCCTGTTGTTAACTGGCTTTACGGTTAACGCTCAAGACTGGCCCAGTCGACCGGTCAAAATTGTTTTGCAGTTTCCACCCGGCGGCTCAACCGACGTTGTTGCACGAATCCTCAGTCAGCACATGTCCAAGACACTTGGGCAAGCTGTTCTCGTTGAGAACAAACCGGGTGCAGACGGGGCCATTGCAGGTGAGTATGTGGTTCGGTCCGATCCAGATGGATACACGTTTTTTCTGGCCTCGAATACGCCGATGATGCAGGTGCCTCTGCTCAAGCTCAAGCCACCTTATGACCCAATTAAATCATTTACCCCTGTCTCTTTGATGGGGTATTACGTCTATGTGCTGGTTGCGAGCCCAGCGATCGAGCCAAAGACGGTTGAACAGCTTATTGCATACGGCCGAAAGAACCCGGACAAGTTAAATTACGGCAGCTACAGTAGCGTGACGCAACTCATGCAAAGCTTGTTCAAAACAAACTCACAGGTTGATCTGAATATGATCAACTATAAAGGTGAGGCCCCTACGGTCAGCGATATTCTTGGTCAGCATATTCAATTTACGTTTGCGACACCCACTAGCACGATGTCTCATATCAACGCCGGCAAGTTAAATGCAATGGCAGTGCTGCTTAAAAATCGATCACCATTATTACCCAATGTGCCCACAGCTCAAGAGGCTGGGCTTCCTGCGCTAGACGCGGTGACCTTCGCAGCGTTCTACGGACCTGCCAACCTGCCAGACGCCATTACGCAGCGGATGAGCGCCGCCATTAACGCTGCCATCAAAGATCCGGATGTCGCTGCACAAGTCGCCAAGCAAGGTTTCGACTTGGCAGGTTCAACGCCTGCTGCGCTCGCGTCTTTCACCGCAGAACAATTGGTCTCTTGGAAGCGAGCTTTTGACCGTGCGGGGTTAACCCCTGACTAGCGCGCAGACCGATGAATCCAAAGTGTCGGTTGGTCTGAGTCTATCAACCGACTTGAGGACTAAAGGGATAAATGGGACTGCGGATGTGCTTGAAATCAAAGCGGGCATAGTTTGAACTCGTTGGTCCCCCTTCATCAGAATCACACTCAACGAGTCCTTTACTGATGGGCACGAAAACCGGCCGACAGTAGATACGGGATTTCAATAGAACAAACGACTTGTCTTCTAAGCTAATCCCGCAACTGGTCAGTGTGCCAAGGTCGTAAGGCTCAATCCGCTCAGTTGTGATAACGATTTGCGCCGATCCCGTATCGAGCACGGCCGTCGGGCCCATCTTGGCGATTGCCCCTGTGAAAATCGGACCTGTGACTTTGAAGCTGCCATCAGTGAGCGATCTGACTGTTCCCGTCAGTCTTAATGGTGCGGGTGCTTTACCCAAGCTCAGCCACCCAGCTTTGTTGCCTAAGTCAACCGTCACCGTTGCACCAAGGCCGGCTGATATCATTTGCTGCGCCACCTGAGGATCTGCGATAGGACCAACAGCGATATTCGTGAGCCCGTGGCGCAACGCACCAGCCAACACATCCATGGTGTCGCAAGTGCCGCCAGACATCACGTTGTCACTGTGATCCAGCAAAAGGACAGGGCCAGAGCCTGGGCCCCGTGACAACTCAACAGCTTGCGACAGAGACCGAGCCAAGGGGGCACTTTGGTAGAAGAACCCTTCACGGTGCTTGAGGATCAGCGCTTGGATACCATTAGCGACCTCATCGGCGAGTGGTTGATTGTTATCAGTCACGACCACCACAGACATCCCTGCATCGTGAAAATCAGCGAGTGCAAATCCCGCCAAGACCGATACCGCGAGCACCCCTGGGCGCTGCTCAGCTTTGTGCGCGGCTTCAACAGCCGCTTGCATCGCCCCCTGAGTGGTATTGCTACACAGCGTATGCGACAGCACCGGAATCTGTCGATAGGCCATGATGGGTCTCGTTCGCCCGGCGAACATGTCCAGAAAAATCCGACCCGCATGATCACCGGTCTCAAACATGTCGATATGGGGATAGGTTTTATAGCTCACCATGACGTCGCAATTTGCTGCCATGCGTGGGGTCACGTTGGCATGCAAATCCAGGGCAACAATCAAGGGGGTAGACGGCGCAATTTGCCGGATCCTCGCGAGCAGCTCACCTTCGCCGTCGGGTGCATCTTCAGCGACCATCGCACCATGCAGATCAAGCAAAATCGCGTCACACCCTGGCCGGATAGCATCCACAATTTTGTTGCAGACCGTTTCATAAGCCAATCGAGAAACTGTTTGACTGGGATTAGCCATGGCTGACACGGGCGTCACGACCTGAGCCCCTGTCGAAAGCGCCGTTTTTATCAAAGCACCGACCGCAGTCCGAGCGTGCTGCTCTTGTTGCAGCACCGCCTCGTCCCACAGAGGGTCAAAGGCTTCAAGCGGCGTTGGAATCGGTGAAAACGTGTTCGTCTCGTGCTGAAACCGGGCAACAACAATTCGTTTGGTCATTTTTTACCATCCATAAAATCGCGGCCAGGCGTTAATCTGGCCTGATGCGTCAAGAGCCTGATACTCAGGAAACTGAGCCCCTGTGGCGCAAGCGTGATTGGGAAGAATTCGCAATTGAGTCCCAACAGGCAATCGATCAACGATATCCTTGAGGGGTACATCAGGATTTGAAATGATGCCATGCTCTTGGTTGGCACCGTGCATCACCAACCCTTCTAATGGCTGACCATCGAGTGCGCAGACCTGACCATAGCCAAAGTCATGCCGTTGTTTTTGCGTGCCACGGTCTCGACTCATGGCCATCCAACCGGCATCAACGATGGCCCATCCTTTCTCGGCCTGGTGGCCAATCACCGTTGTCACCACGCTCAGCGCGATTTCACTCAGCTGGCACACGCCAACGTTGTGCATCACCAAGTCAAAGAACACATACACCCCTGCTCTGACTTCAGTGACCCCATCAAGATGGCGAGCCATCAGTGCCGTCGGCGTTGATCCAACGCTCACGGTCGCGCAAGAATAACCGGCTGCGCGCAGCCTGTCAGCCGCATGAACGCACAACCGTCGCTCTTGCTCGGCCATGGCAATGAGTGCCTCAGCGGTGTTTAAGTCATAGCTCGAGCCAGCATGCGTCATCACGCCCGCAATGGTCGCGCCCGGCTGATGCAGGGCCTGTGCCACATCAAGCAGTAATTGCGCATCTGGGGCTACGCCTGATCGGTGACCGTCAGTATCGATTTCAATCAAGACGTTGAATGTCACCCCTTTTGATTGACCGAATTTGCTGATCGCTTGTGCGCACTCAACGCTATCGGTGAGCAACGTGAGATCACAGCCCTTGTCAATTAATGCATAAGCCTGTGCAAGTTTGCTGGGCACCATGCCGACGGCGTAAAGAATGTCGTTGATGCCCGCAGCGAAAAACTGCTCGGCTTCTTTCAGGGTTGAGACGGTGATACCACGAGCCCCCGCTTGTAATTGCATCTTTGTGACTTCGACGCACTTAGTGGTCTTGACGTGGGGCCTGAACTGAATGCCAAAAGCATCAATCTTCTTTTGCATCCGGTCAATATTACGCTGTACGGCCAAGAGATCTATCACGGCTGCCGGGGTGCTCACTTCGTTCAGTTTCATCGGTAAATTAAAAACTCATTCAATACAGTCGTTAAACAATTGAGGCGCCGACGGAGACAGGATCATTGATCAGGACCGTTTGACATGATTACTGACAACATCGAGCACTTGCCGTCCGTTGCTGCTCATTAACTTCGTTCTCACGACGGCGGTCATCCGGCCATGATGAACAACTTTGGAATCCGAAGTAATAGTCTCGCCTTGTCCAGGGCTGATGTAACTGGCGTGAACAGCCGTCATCAGCCAACCCTCACCCAGCGCCGCATTGGCCGTCACCATGGCTTGGGTCAGTGTAATACCGCCCTGTACGTGCCCCACTCGATTGCCGATGTGCGGGCCGTTTTTAATGACACAGTGAGCAGCCCCTTTGATGGCTTCGGGATAAAACCCAAGAAAATGGGTGAGAAAATCACCCCCCTCTTGCGACGAATGATGAAGTGCAACCCTGGCGAGTTTGACAATTTCGGCCTCTGACTCTGTCAACTGCGCAGGGTCAAACACAGACTCAGTCGGCGCCAGCTGTTTGATCCAGGGGATTGGATGCAGTTCAACACCAGGTGGTGGCGGCAAAATCATGAAACTACCTGTACCAAAGCAAACCAATTCTCCATTGGCATGTACCTTGGTACTACTCAAGCCTTCTTTGCCTGCGGCACCAATGACAAACCCCTCTGAGGCACTCGCCACCGTCAATTCACCGTATCGTGGCGCGGACGTTAGCTGCAGGCTCAGCGAAACCGTCGCCAAACGCGTTGAAGGCTCTAAACCAGATCTGATCCCCGTCGCTAAGCCCATATCGGTAATGATGGCGAATGCAGCCACGTGAACTTGCCCGTGCTTGTCGAGCAAATGCTCCCCCAAAGGTAACGTTAGCAGTGATTGCGTGAGTTGTACTTGATTAAATACTTGTCCAACGAAATTACCGACGAAGTGGTAACCCGGATATCGATTAAGCACAATGGCGTGCTTGACCTGCTGCATAATCGGGTGATCGTCTAGCGTTGGGTCAAACATGGGGCTGGCCGCTTCAGGGTTGATGTTTGGCGCAAGCGTCAGGCGACTGCCCTGCTCACACATAGTCTCGTTAGTCTACCCTCGATGAGCGCCTGCGCTTGACCAACAATCCGATTGATCAGCACTTCGCAAGAGGGTATGTCGTTAATCAACCCCTGCACCATGCCGACTGACCAGATACCCCCTTCGGTGTCACCCACTTCGTACACCCCTCGCCCTTTCAGACCGGATACGTGCGGGCCAATCTGCTCGATACCCAAGCCCTCTTTCTCCATGCCAATAATACTTTCAGACAAGGCGGTTCTCGCCACGCGGCTACTATTACGCAAGCTGCGCAAGATCAAGGCAGTGCCGGTTTCGCTGCCAGCAACAATCGCTTGTTTGATATTGTCGTGAATTGGGGCTTCTTTCGTACACATGAAGCGAGTCCCCATATTGATGCCCTCTGCGCCCAGTGCCAGGGCCGCCACCAAACCTCGCCCATCGCCGAATCCACCCGATGCAATCACAGGGATGGTTAACTGTGCAACGGTCGCCGGGATCAGGATGAGCCCCGGAATGTCTTCTTCACCCACATGACCTGCACACTCAAAGCCGTCGATACTGACGATATCCACACCTATCTGTTGCGCCTTTAGTGCGTGACGTGCAGTGGTACATTTGTGAATCACCGTGATGCCTGCCGCCTTGAAGGCGGGCATGTGAGCCGAGGGGTTATTACCCGCTGTCTCAACGATTTTTACGCCCGACTCAATGATCGCTGCCCGATACTCTTCATAGGGAATCGGCTTCAACGAAGGAAGCAGCGTCAGGTTCACCGCAAACGGACGATCCGTCATGCCTTTCACCCGTTCTATCTCAAGGCGTAAGGCGTCAGGTGTTGGCTGCGTTAACCCGGTTAACGTCCCCAAAGCCCCTGCGTTCGAAACGGCGGCGACCAGTTCCGCCCGGCCAACCCATTGCATTCCACCTTGCACGATAGGATGCTCAATACCCAACATTTTTGTGATGACAGTTTGCATGATTTAAGTGACTACCGGTGAAAGATGAGGATGATAATTGAGAACCTCAGCATCGCTCAGAGGACGATATTCAGTGCACGTGGGACTCATCGTCAACTTCGCCCCTGTGAGTGATTGCAAGGACTCGAAATCAATATCAGCGGCCATGCGCTGAACGACTAAACCTTGCTCAGTGACCAGGATGAGCGCCAAATTCGTATAGATGCGACTCACACACTGTGATGCAGTGAGCGGGTAAGTGCAGCGCTCAAGAATTCGAGGCGAACCGTCTTTCTGACAATGCTCCATCAGCACCCAGACATGCGGTGTACCCGCGGCGAGATCCATCGCACCGCCGACTGCGGGCGTATGGGACGAGTCACCCGTTGACCAGTTTGCGAGGTCGCCGTTGGCAGCTACCTGAAATGCGCCCAAGCAAGAGATATCGACATGCCCACCGCGAATCATCAAGAACGAATCGCTGTGACTAAATATCGACGCACCTTTGACTAAAGTCACAGGTGTCTTGCCCGCGCTGATCACGTCATCGTCCTCAAATCCGGGCTCAGGCTTGGGCCCCAGACCGAGCATCCCCTGTTCACTGTGCAACATGATTTCGCGATTGACCGGAACGTAATCCGCCATCATCGTTGGCAGACCGATCCCCAAATTGACACAACTGCCATCTGGCATATCTTGCGCGGCAATTTGCGCAAACGTCTGACGACTCAACCCTTTCATGGTCTGACCTCCACCAGTCGATCAATAAACAAGCCCGGTGTGACGATCACCTCTGGGTCTAAAGCACCGAGCTCAACGATTTCACGCACTTGTGCAATAGCCAGCTTGGCCGCGCCCGCCATCACCGGGTTATTGACTCGTGCGCCGCGGTGATAGACCAGATTACCCCAGCGGTCACCCTGTTTGGCGTTAATCAGGGCCACATCCCCAGTGATGGGCTCTTCAAGTACATAAACTTGCCCTCGTATCAGACGCGTCTCTTTGCCTTTGGCCAGGTCGGTGCCGGCAGACGTCTTAGTAAAGAAGCCACCAATCCCAGCCGCGCCTGCACGTATCCGTTCAGCCAGCGTGCCTTGTGGAACGAGTTCAAGTTCTATTCGGCCCGCCGTGTACTCGCTATCGAACGCTGTTTTTCCAAAGATGCTTCTCGGATAAGACGACACCACTTTGCGAATCCGTCCCGCCTTGATGAGGTTCTCGATGACGTCGCCCCCACCGGTCGCGGTATTGGCGACGATGGTCAAATCTTTGACACCCAGTTCTAACAAACCTTCACACAATTGACCGGGGCGACCAGACACCCCGAACCCGCCAATTAAAATGACAGCCCCATCTTTGATCCCTTGCATTGCCTGAGCGATTGTGTCGACACGTTTATCTATCATGATGATGAGCGACCTTGATCAAAACGAGGTGCGCGCTTCTCGACATAGGCTTGCGTCGCCTCTTTGTGATCCGCCGTGTCAGTGCAGCGCACATGCCTGATCGCCTCGTGATCGAGCAGATCCGACAACGAGGCGTCGAGCGCGTAGTTCAAGTTTGCTTTCATGTGTCCAATCGCCGCTCTAGGGCCGTCAGCAAACTTCTTGGCTAGCGTTTTGACGGTAGCCTGCAAGGCATCGGGTTCAACCAATTGATGGATGAGCCCAATATTGAGTGCCTCTTGCCCGGTCAACAGCGGAGATAACATGTACAGTTCGCGTGCTTTTGCAGCACCGACTAAACGAGGCAAAAAGTAATGTCCACCGAAATCGCCTGGCAAACCCACCTTGATAAACGCAGTCGTGAATTTCGACGTCGTATCAGCAATTCGAATATCGCAGGCCATCGCGAGCGATAGCCCAGCCCCTGCTGCGGCCCCGCTCATCATGGCAATGGTCGGCTTTGGCATTTTATGCAACAGCTCGGTCACTTGATTTTTACTGCGCAACTGGGCGACTTTATCTTCAAACGTTAATGCCCCCACGCCAGGACCGGCCATACGGGCAACATCACCTCCCGCACAAAAAGCACCGCCCGATCCCGTCAGGACCACCGCGCCCACCCCGCTGTCGGTTGAGGCGTCCAACAATGCCTGTTTAAACAAATCATGCATTTCTGGGCTTAAGGCATTGCGCCGCTCGGGTCTGTTCAGCGTGATGGTGAGTATCCCGCTTTCAAGGTGCGTCAGTAGGTGTGCAGACTGATCTGAACTGCTGTGCGTCATTTTGTCTCGTCCTTATTTTATTTTCTTGTGATTCTCTTTGAATGGATCACATAGGCATTTATATAGCATGACAGGGTACCCGTTCGGGGCTGCCCACTGGATCTTACTCAAATTTTGTTGAAGACAAGCCCATTCTCCACCTCTGCCTTGGCTTCAAGCTGTTTGCCTTTTCCGCCTGTCGACCTACTTTGCCACAAGGACACATTCACACGTCACAAGCACAGGGTTGATATGCCGAGCAATACGACCCCTATTCACATTGCTGGTGTAATCCACGAGGGCGATATCGATGTCTGCGCGAAGATTGCCGTCCGTGTCAGCCGCAACGCGTCCCCGCTCGATCAATAGCTCAGTCGCAAGCTGCTCGACCTGTCTGCCGTCAGCGAAGTCTGCGCAAATCAAACTACCGACTCCGCCATAAATCTGAGCCTCTCGCCAGTGGTGTGCAGCACACAACTGTTCAAGTGTTTCGCACAGATCTTGATTGGGGACGGCACGAACAATCAGACCCTGCTGCTTCTCCTGAGCTGGCCAGTCGACGAGTGGTCGACAGTCAAGCCTTCGAGGTTTAAACAAAGAGAAATTCGTTTCGGTGTCAAAGGCAACCTCGAAACGGACTGACTCGATTAAGCAAATTTCTGCCTGGATCGCACTGGCGACCAGAATTTCATCGGGCACCAAGTGCCCGCAACGCCTGCTGCCGTCGGGCGCTAGCCAGATTGCGTGGCAGTGCAACCAAGGAGCACCATCCCTATGCCCAAACGTAATGGTGGCAATTTCCAGGTCGACCGCATCTGTGTCGACGATTTTCTCGCTAAAGAAAACCGCGTGCTCGGGGTGATCCGATAGTGCTGGCAGGTGATAGCAAAAACGACTAAACCCCCCGCCCGTTAACCTCAGAACCGCACTATCACTGTCAAATCGGCCAAGCGCAGCAGCCACACTGTCCAATAAGGTTAGCCCTTCGGTTAACTCAGCGTGCACGATTCGGACGTTACTCAGTAAAGCCGTCGAGGTGTTGTCAACGGCTGGTCCGGGATGTTTGATTTGTCTCATCGTCTTATTATGCAGACCTTATGGTCGCTGCCAATTCAGTGATCGTCAAGGCCAATACTAGAATACTATTTACAATTCGACCATCCCCATGACTGTAAACGTGACCTATGAACTTCACTTTGACCGAAGCGCAAAAAGATCTGCAAGACCGTACCAAAGCGTTTATTGCAGAGAAAATCATTCCGTACGAGACAGATCCGAGGGTGACGGCACACGGACCGAGTGAGGACTTGAGGCAAGAACTCATCGCACTTGCTCGGCAAGCGGGTCTGTTGACCCCGCACGCATCACAAGAGCTGGGTGGATTGGGATTAAGTCACATCGACAAAGCCATTGTTTTCGAAGAAGCCGGTTACTCAACGCTCGGCCCCACTGCCATGAATATTCATGCCCCAGATGAGGGCAATATACATTTGATGGAAATCGTTGCGACCGAGGCGCAAAAAGAACGCTGGTTGCGACCTCAAGTCGAAGGCCGAACCCGATCTTGTTTTGCCATGACCGAGCCGTCACCGGGCGCCGGCGCCGATCCGTCCATGATGACCACCACCGCAGTCAAGGACGGTGACAATTACATCATCAACGGCACAAAATGGTTCATCACGGGAGGCGAAGGCGCTTCGTATTGCATCATCATGGCGAAGCTCGAAGACGGTTCTGCCACGATGTTTTTAAGTGATATGGATCGACCTGGCATACAGGTCGTTCGGAGTATGGACTCGATGGATGCCTGTTTTTCAGGTGGACACGTCGTGATGGAATTCAAAGATGTCAGAATTCCCGCAACCGATGTATTGGGAGAGGTAGGCAAGGGCTTTCGGTACGCCCAAATTCGGCTGGCCCCTGCTCGCTTGACGCACTGTATGAGGTGGCTAGGTCAGGCAAGACGCGCCCATGACATCGCCGTTGACTATGCGAGCAAACGAGAGGCATTTGGTCGTATTCTGGGCAAACACGAAGGCGTTGGTTTTATGCTGGCTGACAATGACATGGACATCACCACAGCTCGACTTCATATTTGGCATACGGCGTGGTTATTAGATCAAGGCCAAACCTGTAATTTCGAATCAAGCCGCGCCAAAGTCATCTGCTCTGAGGCCGAATGGCGAGTGATCGATCGATGTGTACAAGTGCTCGGCGGTCAAGGTGTCACTGGCGAAAAGATCTTGTCTCGTATTTTTATGGATATGCGTGGATTCAGGATTTATGACGGTCCAAATGAGGTTCATCGCTGGAGCATGGCGCGCAAGATCATTGAGGCAGGGGTTCGGCCATGAGTTCAGCCATACCCTCCCGCCAATCAAATCCACAGACACTTTTTGACTTGACAGGAAAAGTTGCTCTGATGACAGGTGCTTCAAGCGGCATCGGTCGCCATCTCGCTCAAACGCTCGCAGCGGCGGGCGCCGAGGTGATCGTCGCCGCGCGGCGCGTCGACAAGCTGCAGGCCTTGGTCAAAGAGATTGAAGCCGCTGGCGGGCATGCTCATGCGGTTGCTCTGGATGTATCGAACGCCGACAGTGTGCGTCACTGTTTTGATGAAATAGAGACACGCATTGGTGCCCCGGATATTGTCGTGAGCAACGCAGGCACAACGGTGGCCAAGCCCTTGTTGGATCAAACCGAAGCAGATTGGGATCATGTGATTGATACAAATCTGAAAGGCGTCTGGTTGGTCGACACAGAGGCCGCACGCAGGATGATCAAACACGGCAAAGGCGGCAGCATTATCAACGTCGCATCCATTTTGGGCGAACGGGTCGCTGGCGCTGTGATTGCGTACACCACTTCGAAAGCAGGCGTCGTGCAAGCGACTAAGGCCATGGCGCTTGAGTTAGCTCGCCATCAAATCAGGGTCAACGCGCTTTTACCTGGGTATGTGGCAACCGATCTCAACAGCGATTTTCTGCAAAGCGATGCCGGGCAAAAGCTCATGTCTAGAATCCCTGGGCGCCGTTTCTGCCAGATGTCTGATCTTGAAGGCCCGCTCATGTTGCTAGCCTCCGACGCAAGCCTCGCCATGACGGGGACGAGCCTCGCCGTCGACTGGGGTCACCTTGTGAGTAGTTTGTAATGAGTTCAGTTATTTCCGCAGGCAACAACATCGACGTTGATGCGCTGGCGAATTGGATGCACGCTCAAGGGCTGATCGATCAGCTTGCCTTATCGGCTTCTCAATTGACCGGCGGGCAGTCCAATCCCACCTTTCGCATTAAGTCAGGCTCACAACAGTATGTTTTGCGAAAAAAGCCCTCTGGGCCATTGGTACCGTCGGCGCACGCAGTGGATCGCGAGTATCGCGTGATCCGTGCGCTGCAAGGCAGTGATGTGCCCGTGCCAAAAGTGTACGCCTTCAGTGACGATGATTCGATTATCGGCACGCCCTTCTATCTGATGGAATTTCTGGATGGACGCGTGATGCTGGATCAGTCGTTACCGGATATGAATCAGCGCGAGCGAGGAGACGTATACGCCGAAATGAACCGCGTGATTGCCGCCTTGCATCAAGTTGACCCGAACGCAGTTGGACTCGATACGTTTGGTAAGGCGGGAAATTATTTTGCCAGGCAGATTACTCGCTGGGGTCGAAGCTACAAAGAGGCGCCTGCAGAAGATATTCCCGCCATGTATGCATTGATTGACTTGCTTCCTCAGCTGATTCCCGAGGGTGAGGTCACTCGTATCGTACATGGTGACTTTCGTCTTGATAATCTGGTATTTCACCCGACTGAGCCGCGTGCCATTGGATTGCTTGATTGGGAGTTATCGACCTTAGGCCACCCCTTGGCCGATTTCTCGTATCACTGCATGAGCTGGCATGTCGCGCCGACGTTATGGCGAGGCATAGGTGGTTTAGACCTTGACGCTCTGGGTATTCCGCAAGAGAAAGCATATCTGCAGCGTTACCTAGACGCCACTGGGTTTACCGGACAGGAGCACTGGGACTTCTATATGGCTTACAACTTGTTTCGAATGGGTGCCATTCTGCAAGGCATTTTGCGCCGGGCGATGGATGGTACCGCTGCCGCGCCGGACGCGATCGAAACAGGTAGAAAAGGCCGTGCACTGGCTGAACTTGCTTTGCAGTATGCCCATCGTTATCAGCAACGCCATGTATAAGCGCTGGCATAAATTGCAAGTCTTGAAGGCATGCGTTATCGCAATAGGTTTTTTTACTATTCAACAGACAGTGGCGGCAGGCCTCTCGCCCAGCACCCTGAATAACATCAGAAGCACGGGCCAAATACGGCTAGGGGTTCGCGAATCGGCGCCGCCCTTTAGTTACACGCTCGGCCACAATGAGTTCGTCGGATTTTCGGTAGACTTGATGATGAGGGTAGTCGACGATCTCAAAGCACAACTTAAAATGCCTGATCTCAAATACCGTTTCGTTGAGTTCTCTCCGCAAGATCGCACCGCTTTGATTCAAAGCGGTCGGATTGATCTTGAATGTTCGAGTACATCGATCACCCCTGAACGTCAGCGCCAAGTCTCCTTTTCGTCGCCCTTCTTTGTATCCAGCAGTCGCCTTTTGGTGGCATACGATTCTGACATTCAAAGCATTCAAGATCTGACCGACAAGAAGCTGGCGACCACCTCGGGGACAACCTCAGAGCGGTTAAGCCATCAATACAATCGAAATACCAGTAACAAGATCAACATCATCACGGCTCGGGACAATGCCGAGGCTTTTCGTTTACTCGAAAGTAATCGCGCCGACGCTTTCATGATGGACGAATCCGTTCTTTTGGGTGAACGGGCGACCGCGAAGCATCCCAACAAGTGGATTTTGGTTGGTGAACCATTATCAAAAGAGCTCTATGGGTGCATGCTCGCCACAGACGACGGCGACTTCAAAGCGATCGTTGACCGCAGTTTGGCTGACATCATGCACTCAGATGAAATCAATGTTCTTTACAAAAAATGGTTTGAACGCCCTATCCCCCCTAACAACGTGTCACTTGAGACCCCAATGTCTACCGAGTTGAAAACGCTGTATGCGAAGTCAGCAGATAAGGCCAGTCACTAGCCGAACCCTTTGTACTTGTTTCTGTGTTGTGTTTGGCCTTGCCAGCCACGGTATCATTCTCATTGAACTCCATATCAGGATTGCGCATGATCAAAGATTTACCAGATTGGCAACAGTCTCCAGGTCAGATTGGTGCATCACTTAGTACCGTCGATACGCCGGCATTGATCATTGATCTGGACGCTTTGGAGTTCAACTTGGCAAACGTACACGCACGTGTGCATGCCGCTGGTGCTCGCATCAGAGCTCATGCAAAGGCACATAAATCTGTTGACATTGCCAAACGTCAGATCGCCGCAGGGGCAATCGGCATCTGCTGTCAGAAGGCCAGCGAAGCTCAAGTTTTCGTCGAAGCGGGTATTCAAGATGTCATGATTTCGAATGAAATTTATGGCAAAAGCAAAGCAGATCGAGTGGCACGTTTGGCGAAATACGCCAAGATCAGTATTTGTGTCGATGCACTCGAACAAATTGACCAATTAGCGCAAGCGGCCCAAACGCATCAGACCAATATCGACATGTTTGTCGAAATCGATGTGGGACAGGGACGATGTGGCGTTAAGACGCCAGAAGCAGCGCTTGCGCTCGCCAGAAGCATCGTGTCGTACACACCCCATCTACGTCTCGTTGGCATTCAGGCTTATGGCGGTTCGGCGCAACACTTCAGATCACCGGCAGATCGACAAAACGCCGTGTTTGCGTCGGCCGAAAAGGTCAAACAAACCCTCAAGCTCCTGCAATCAGAGGGTCACGAGATTCGGACGGTTGCAGGTGGCGGCACCGGTACCTACGAACTCGAGTCGAACTCCGGCGTCTATAACGAAGTACAGCCTGGGTCATATGTCTTGATGGATGGGGACTACTCCGCCAATACGCTCGCCGAGAATGCCCCAGCACTTCAACACGCCCTGTATGGCCTATGCACCGTCATCAGCGTGTCGGACAAGCAGGCAGTGCTTGATGGAGGCTTGAAAGCCTTCGCCACGGATAGCGGATTGCCCAACATGGTACTTCCTGGGTGGTCGGTGAAATCCATCTCTGATGAACACATGGTCATTGTTCACGAACCAGAGACCGAGCCTTTACAAATCGGCGATAAAGTCAGACTCATTCCCGGCCACTGCGACCCTACCGTCAACTTACACAATTGGTTAATTGCCATACGTGGCCAAATCATCGAAGAGGTCTGGCCTGTTAGTGCCCGAGGCGCTTTGTTCTGAGGGACAAGCACTCGACTGGATGTGCAAACTTTACCTGATCATAACGGTAAGTGGCTGCCATCGTAATTCAAAAATGCACCGGTGCTGGCGAGCGAAAGCTCGTCAAACCGTTGAATTAACTCGGACGCGCTCAAGGCTGGCGGGATATCCGCGGCGCTTCCACCCATATCCGTTTGCACCCAACCGGGATGATAGGAGGCCACCGCAATGCCTTGTGATTTCAACTCGTTAGCCAAGGTAACCATGACATTGTTTACCCCTGCTTTTGAGGCACGGTAAAAGTAAGCAGAACCGCTCTCGTGTCGTTGTGAACCCATCATCGAAGAGATAATGGCAATCTTGGGATGCTGGCTATGTCTAAGATTTTTTAAAAACGCCCTTGCCGTGAAAAATGGCCCAGCAATGTTCGTCATGAGCACCGTTGCTACGCGATCGGCGGTGTTTTGCTCATCGGTCAGTCCGCCACGCGGACTCATCACCCCAGCGTTGCAGACCACCACATCAATACACCGATCGATCTGTGACGCAACGGTATCCAAGGCCTTTTCATCACAGACGTCTGCGCCATAGATTTCCCCTCTACCATCGGCGTCTTGAATCAGTGCACGCAAGTCACTGGCGGACTCAGGATGGCGACATAAGGCAATCAACCGGTTGCCAGACGTCAGCACCGCTTTGGACATCTCAAACCCAATCCCTCGATTCGCACCTGTCAGTAGATAAGTGATCGTCATTCGTGTATTCCTTGGCTTGAACGTGTGAGAAAGCAACTATTCTGGTTGCTTACACAGAAATAGTATTACTCTGAATCGATAGTAGCCTGATTTTTTATGAGATCAGTTGATGCCGTCTAGGAGCATATATATGGATCATCTCTCGGCCACCACAAAACTACCTGCGTCGGTGTATGTATCGAACTCAGCGGGTGTCCAAGCGCTCAACACCCATGCGGGTATTGCCGCACTCACGCAGGCCGACAAGCCATGTTGGATCGACATTATCAATCCGTCGGCTCAGGACATCACTGACTTGCTCCGACTCATTGGCCTAGATGCCTCTGAAACGGTTTGGATGCAGCGCTTCGGACAAGCAGGTCGATTGTCGGTCGGACCGAAACAGGTGATTGCGGTGACTTGGATTGCAGATCGGCACTCACCCTCTTTCGGACCTCTGATTGAAGTGCATTTCTTAACCGTCAAAAACATGATGGTCACCATCTGGCAGGGAGATCCCGATTGCCTGAGCGAGATACGCCAGCGCTATCATGAACGGTCACTCGTGCTTGAAAAAAATATGCTTCATGCAGCCAGCGTCTTACTGCAACTACTCTTTAGCACGCTGGATCTGGCCATGGCAGAGCTTGACCGGCGAATTCAGGCTGTCTGGTTTGATATTGACCGTTACAGCAGCTCAGTGCGCAGTGCCATTGTTGGGGTAGAGACGCTGCCAGACGTCATCGATCAAGCGGCAGCACAATTGAACGACTACGCCGGACAAGTCGAAAAGGTCGAACGCCGTTTGCAAGACCGCAGTCGATGGTTATCAAATATCATGCAAGACTACGGGACGAGCCTGGCCGCCAAGCAAGGGGACCAGATTAATCGCCTCACCATCGTTTCCACCATATTTCTGCCGCTTACCTGGCTAACTGGTTTCTTCGGCATGAATTTTGACTGGCTAGACCATCATCTGAGCGGCACGCCGGCCTTCTTGGGCTTCGGCATTGGGCTGCCGATTTTCAGTGTGTGCGCGACGATTTTTTGGTTTCGCCAACGTAGGCTAATCTAAATACTTCAACAACGTTGACACTGCGCCATGCACCGTTACCAACACACCGTCGGCTCACGCTCATATGTCTTCAACGATCTGAAAGATCTCATGATGACATTAGCCGCATTGCCTCTGAAGGTATTTTTAACAGATTGTTTGATTCCCTACGAGGACGACGAAGTCACTAGGCTAATCATTGACGAACACGACACTCAAGCCTTTGCACAGATTTCACATTTAACCGTGGGTGATTTCAGAAACTGGTTGTTGAGTGATGATGTCGATACTAGGACATTGCAGGCGATCGCACGTGGGGTAACACCATCGGATTAAAAGGACGATTAGCCACTCGCTTACAACCTAACCATCCGACGGACGACATCACAGGCATTGCGGCAAGTGATTAAAATCGTCAATATGCTCAATGACGTCATTGCAGAGTATCAGATCCCCACCCAATCCTGCGTCTTAACGCATGTGACCAATACCCTCATGGCCATCGAGGCCGGTGCACCCGTTGATTCGGTGTTGACTTAGCCCTCTTGCAGGAGGCGCATGATGCCGCGCAGTCGTTGACCCGTGGGACCGTTGGTCAAAATGTGATGTATTTTGAAACGGGACAAGGTAGCGCACTATCCGCACAGGCAAATCATGCGGTCGATCAGCAGACGTGCGAGGCACGTGCCTACGCGGTTGCACGCAAGTTCAAGCCGCTTTTAATCAATACCGTGGTCGGTTTTATCGGACCAGAATACTTGTTCGATGGAAAGCAAATCATCAGAGCGGGCCTGGAGGATCACTTCTGCGGAAAGCTCATGGGTCTGCCAATGGGCTGCGATGTTTGCTATACGAATCACGCAGAGGCAGATCAAGATGATATGGATGTTCTGCTGACGCTCTTGGGGACGGCAGGTTGCAATTTTGTCATGGGCGTGCCAGGGGCGGATGACATTATGCTGAACTACCAAACCACCTCATTTCATGACGCCCTCTATGCTCGCCGAGTGCTGGCGTTAAAGCCAGCGCCCGAGTTCGAAGCGTGGCTTCAACGCCTTGGCATCTTTTCAACTGAGGACACCGTTCGTCTGGGCGAGAGCATCCCTCAACGTATTGCAACAGCACTGGGCAAACTCGTATGAGCCATGCAGCAAAACCATCCGACCTGGTGACAATCAACGAGAGATGCTGTCCATCAGGGGCTTGACGCCCAAGCATTAAAACGTCAATTCGGCAGCATGTTTGGCATAGGGGACGATGAATGCGTGCTTTTACAGAGCGCAGCAAAAGATCGAGTCACCTATCTGCAACGACCCGATTTTGGCCGACAACTATCCGAGTCTTCCCGCGCCTCACTGATTAAGAAATACGGTGATCCGACGGCAGACGATCAAGCGTCTATTTTTGATCTTGCGTTTGTCTTGGTGGATGGTCTGTCCGCACTTGCGATTGAGAGAAACGCGCTCGCGTTTTTATCGCTGGCCTGTCAGACCTTTGAAGCAGAAGGTCTGCGCATTGCCCCTTTCTCAATTGTTGAACAAGGGCGCGTTGCCATCGGCGACAAGATCGGTGAATTGTTACGTGCGCGTTTGGTGATTGTCATGATAGGCGAACGCCCTGGTTTAAGCTCACCCGATAGCATGGGTCTTTACATTACCTGGCATCCCAAACGAGGTCTCACCGATGAAAGTAGAAACTGCATTTCAAACATTCATCCCCGAGGTCTATCGTACGAGGCGGCCAACGGCAAATTGCATTATTTGGTCACGCAAGCCCGCGCAAGACAATTAACAGGGGTTAGGCTCAAAGATGAAACGATCTCGTCATCTCAAGCGCCGCTCGCGACTGTGTCTAATTTCTTACTCGATTAAAGATCCTCAATCGCATAAGTGACACGCAAGGTATGCTGCTGGCCTGGTTCGATACATAAGGCGTTGTCCAACGCGTTAGCACTCTCAACGCAAACCATCGATCGCCAACCGTCCGGACCAAGATCCTTGATGCTGGCTGCAGTTTCTAACCCGGGGTTCCAGACAACCGTGCTCAGGCTGCCAGATTTAGTGATGTTGATGCGTCGGCACAGACCAACATCATCAATCGTGCAGCGAGCGATCGTATTCAAATAGACGCGGTCGACTCGACCGAAGAATTGAATATTGCCCGCCTGCTGCCTGCGCTGCCCCCCTGCCGCCGTGTCTGCATAATCACACCCATCAAGCCCGTCAATCGTAATATTGTCGATATCGCTGACATAGAAATAGGCGTGTAACGCTTCAGTCAAACGAATTGACTCTCGGGTCAAGTTCGTCGTGGTTAACTCGATGGTTAACGAATCATGGATCAATATTTTCTGTTGCAATTGGGCAGAAACGCCGTTACCGCTTTGTTGCGTCTCGCGATTATCGAGGGTCAACACCACTTCGGTGGCACCCGTATCCGTGGTTAACACAGACGTCAAATCCCACTGACTAGTCCTCGCATAACCATGACTGCTCGCCCGTATATCGCTTGGATGAGGGCCAAACCATGGCCAACAGACAGGGACACCAGCGCGGATGGCCGTACCTTGCTCAAACTTCGCTTGCGGATTAGACCAGAGTACGGCCGCAGCTTGGCCCTTTGGCCGCCATTCGATCAGCTGACCACCATAAAGACTGATGGTGGCGGTCGCCAGCGGGTTATCAATGTTGACAAGGACAATGCCATCGGCAACTTGTTCAAAATTCAGCGAGTTCATGGCCTGATCATGGTTGTAGTCTATGCAATGACTGAAAGTGTAGCTTGCGCGGTCAGCTACTTTAGCCTCCATACAGACCATATAGACCATTTGAGACGGCACGAGGATGACGTTTTGACGCTAAACCGTTAAATTCAGATCAACATCTATTTTTTCAAATAAGGATCAGTCATGACCGTGACGATATTCGGCATCAAGCATTGCGACACCATGAAGAAGGCCTTTACTTGGCTCAGTGCTCACCACATCGACTATACCTTTGTCGATTACACACACCCTGGTGTGATCGAGGCGCACATAGCCGCGTGGTGCAAAGCGGTTGGCTGGGAGACCTTATTGAACAAAAAGGGATTGACCTGGAAAAAGCTCACTGATGCAGAACGCGCCGATATTGATGAATCCAAGGCTGTGATGTTGCTGACAAAGTATCCGACCATGATCAAACGGCCCGTGCTAAGCGCAAGCAAGCAAGTATTGGTGGGTTTTTCGCCAGAAATTTATCAACTGAATTTGCGATAGCGAACGGCTTTGCTATGGTAAACCCTTGAAACGCTTGTATTAAAGGGATAAATCGTTGATCATCTTCAAAAAATATCTAGTCAAACTGCGCTTTGTTGTTTACCTTAACTTGAGACGAGCGAATGTAGACCGACATCAGACAACCACGATTGAAAATGAGTGATATCAATGAAAACAAACGAGGACACCAGTTTGACCGGCTTTTACAAGGTCATGAATCCGCAGGAGAGAAAAACCTTCTGGGGCTGTTTTCTGGGTTGGGGATTAGACGGGATGGATTTCATGATCTATCCCCTCGTGATTGGCACCATCATCGCGCTCTGGAAGGTTGATCAAGGGCTGGCAGGTCTCGCCGTCACAGCAACCTTATTGGCTTCGGCAATCGGCGGTTGGATGGCAGGCTACTTGGCAGATCGGATTGGCCGTGTCAAAACATTGCAGATCACGATTCTTTGGTTTTCGTTGTTTAGTCTGGTGTGTGCGTTTACCCAAAACTTCAACCAACTGATGATTGCCCGTGCCATTCTCGGATTTGGGTTCGGCGGCGAATGGGCTGCCGGTGCCGTGCTCATGGGAGAAACGATTCGTCCAGCGTTTCGAGGCCGTGCCGTGGGTACCGTGCAATCCGCGTGGGCGTTGGGCTGGGGTGCAGCGGTCGTCTTACAAGCATTGATGTTCACGGTGTTTCCTGCTGAAACGGCGTGGCGAGCGATGTTCGTCATGGGGTTCTTGCCTGCCCTGTTACTTGTATTTATTCGTCGCAACATTCAAGAACCCGACGTGGCAAAGCAGGCGAGAGAAAAACGAGCGACTGAAGGTTCAGCACCTTCTATCCTAGAGATCTTTAAACCCAGCCTGCTCAAGACAACCGTGCTCGCCGCGATTCTGTCGATGGGCGGGCAAGGTGGCTATTATGCGGTGACGACCTGGGTACCAACATTCTTGAAGACTGAGCGTCACCTCACCGTCGTCGGTTCGACCGGCTATCTGGCCTTTGTTATTGTCGGTAGTTTTCTCGGATACTTGGTAGGCGCATGGATGGCCGATCGCTACGGTCGCAAAAAGCTCTTTATTACCTTCTCGATAGGCGCCATCATTTTAGTGCTCGCCTACACCCAGTTAAACATCACCAATGGCATGATCATGTGGTTAGGCTTCCCCTTGGGATTTTTCTCTGCTGGCTATTTCTCGGGGATGGGTGCCTTTCTGACCGAATTATTCCCGACCCGGTTGCGCGGCTCTGGTCAAGGGTTTTGCTACAACTTTGGGCGTGGCATGGGGGCATTGTTTCCAACCTTTGTTGGCTATTTTTCGACTCAATATGGGTTGGGTTCGGCCATCGCCGTGTTTGCTGTGATTGCTTATGGCCTGTTTTTGTTGACCGCCATTCTGCTGCCAGAGACACGCGGCCGGGAACTGATGGTCGATTAAACAGGCGAAGCAGACATTTCCGAGTAATCTTCGGATATGCTGAACTTCGTCAATATCTATAAAAGAGTGCTGCAACAGTTGGGTGAAGATGCCCAACTGGCGTGGTGCCTTTCTGTTGCTAACGTTGCGCTCGTGCTGGCACTCTTTGCTGAACCTGTCCTGTTCGGTCAGATCATCGACGCGCTATCTCATCTCGATAAACGACATGTTTCAACTGCCTGGGCTAACGCTAGCCCTTATTTACTTGCCTGGGTAGGGTTTGGGCTGTTTGAAATTGTTTGTGCGACCTTTCTCGCGCTTCAAACGGATAGGCTTGCGCATCGCCGAAGACACATGGTTTTACGCCATTTCTTTGAGCATGTCTTACAGTTACCCGCCTCGCACTACAACCAGATGCATTCTGGCCGGCTCATGAAAATCATGTTGCAGGGGGTGGATTCCTTATGGGCACTTTGGTTGGGGTTTTTCAGGGATCATTTCAGCTCTTTCATCGCACTGATTTTTTTAATCCCCATCACTTTCTATATCAACTGGCGTATGGCTTGGTTGCTCGTCGTACTCTGCGCCGTCTTCGCCCTGCTGTCGGTCTATATCGTCGGTAACACTCAAGCGCTGCAAAAAGAGGTCGAACAACATCACTCAGATCTGGCCGAGCGCGCCAATGACACGCTAGGCAACATTGCCTTAGTGCAAAGTTTTGCGAGAGTCAAAGACGAAGTCAATGCAATCAAGGGGATTAGCGGGCGAGTATTGACTGCGCAGTTTCCGGTCCTGTCTTGGTGGGCGCTGGTCAGAGTATTGACTCGTGTCAGTACAACACTGACCCTTCTGGCTATCATCACGTTGGGGATATGGCTATTCGCTCAAGGATTGACCACCGTTGGTGAAATTGTGACCTTCATTTCAATTGCCACCTTGGTGGTCGGCCGACTTGAACAGACGGCACAATTTATCAATCGCCTCGCAGGTGATGCCCCTCGTCTACAAGAGTTTTTTGATGTCCTCGACACAACGCCTCACATCCAAGACTCGCCCAATGCGCGGGATATCAAGCGTTTCAAAGGCAATATCGAATTCGATCACGTTACGTTCTCTTATACCAACGAGCGCCAAGCGATTATCGATTTGAGCTTTTCTATCGAAGCAGGCCAGACGGTGGCGCTCGTAGG
This sequence comes from Jezberella sp., assembly GCF_964834465.1. NCBI lineage: Bacteria > Pseudomonadati > Pseudomonadota > Betaproteobacteria > Burkholderiales > Alcaligenaceae > Jezberella > Jezberella sp. Next base: position 13,995 of record NZ_CBAZRM010000012.1, on the reverse strand, counting down.
CGCCTCAGGTGCGGGTAAATCAACGGCCTTAGCCCTGCTCTACCGCACGTTCGACCCAGACTCGGGCACCATCAAAATTGACGGCATCGATATCCGCGACATTAAGCTCGAAGCCTTGCGCAACAACATCGGCGTGGTCTTTCAAGAAGCGATGCTGTTTAATCGCAGCATTGCCGACAACCTTTCGATTGGCGCGCCAGATGCTACCTCTGAGCAGATGGTACAAGCCGCAAGAGCGGCCGAGGCCTATGATTTCATTACGCGCCATCCTGCTGGCTTTGACGCCGTGATTGGTGAACGCGGCCGCTCCCTGTCAGGCGGAGAACGTCAACGACTGTCCATCGCTCGCGCCATGCTCAAAGACCCTCCTATCTTGATTTTGGATGAAGCAACGAGTGCCCTCGACAGCGGCACGGAAGCAAAGCTGGTGAAAGCGCTCAACGTCGTGATTAAGAATCGGACAACCTTGGTGATTGCTCACCGGTTGGCCACCATCAGAACCGCGGATAAAATTTTAGTCATGGAGCATGGCAGACTCATTGAAAGTGGCACGTTTGATGAGCTGATTGCCAAAGATGGCAGCTTCGCCCAACGTGCAAGAGAGCAATTTGACTTATCAGCCTAACCAACGCGACCTTGGATCACCTGTATGAGTGGATTTTCTGCCGCCTGGCTATCTCTTCGAGAACCCGTGGATCATCGATCCCGAGATATTTCTCTTCTGGAGCAGGTCTCCTCGTATTTTCAGACACAACGATTTTCAGCTGAGCAACCCATGTGCATCTTGGACTTGGGCTGCGGTACTGGGTCAAACTTGCGCGCCCTCGCAGATCACTTGCCAGATGATCAACAGTGGACGCTAATCGATCACGATATCGAGCTGTTGCACGCAGCAAAAGCGGCAATTGCACGGTGGGCTGACTGTACATCGAGTGCTGACTTAACACCGCTTGAACTTCAACGGCATGGCAAGCATCTATCGGTGCATTTTTTGTCAGAGGATCTGGCCCTCAACATTGAACAAGTGTTGACACACCCCTCACATCTTGTGACAGCTGCGGCATTTTTTGATCTGGTCTCACCGGATTGGCTCGTTCGCTTTTGCGCTCACTTGAATTGCCCGTTTTACACCGTATTGACCTACAACGGCCAGGAGCAATGGCAGCCAGCTTGCGAAAATGATGTCGCCCTGTTGGCAGCGTTTCATCACCACCAACAACACGATAAAGGCTTCGGGGTTGCGGCTGGCCCGGATGCAACCGACATGCTTGTCGAGCAACTCGAACGCAGACGGTTCGTCACGCAAACTGCCTCGACACCTTGGGTGATGAGGCAGCCAGACGACCAGGCGCTGATCGAAGCATTGGCGCGAGGCAGTGCACAAGCGGTAAGAGAAACGGGACAGGTCCAAGAGCGCCAGATTCAAGCTTGGTTACACCGAAGCCTGAACGCGACAGAATGTTTGATCGGCCATTGGGATCTATGGGCACGCCCGGTGGTGTAAAGTGTAATTGGGTCATTACAGCGAAAGCTGATTAATTTGAGGTGGATCAACGTCGTGACGGATATCGTAGCAATCGGCGAAGCAATGCTTGAGTTCAATCAGACCGAACCTGGTCAACCAAACTACTTGCAAGGATTTGGCGGCGATACCAGCAACGCGATCATCGCCGCTGCACGCGCAGGCGCTAGTACCGCCTACCTGACGCGTCTTGGCAACGATGCATTCGGTGAACGGTTGATCGATCTCTGGCGCCAGGAAGGTGTTCAGACCGACGGGATCGACATTGATCCTCATCGACCAACAGGCATCTATTTCGTCACGCATGGCAGAAACGGCCATGAGTTTACTTATCGCCGCGCGGGATCAGCCGCCAGCTACCTCACTGACGCCTGGTTAACCACGTTCGCCAAAAAGCAAATTGAAGCGAGCAAATGGCTTCATGTTTCTGGCATCTCGCTTGCTATTTCAACGGACGCGGCAAGCACAGTCCTCAACGCGATGCGGTTGGCGCGTGCGTCACACGTCCAGGTCTCATTTGATTCGAATTTGCGGCTCAAACTATGGTCACTTGAACAGGCAAAGCAAACGATCGTCGACGCGATCAGGTTGTGCGATTTGTTTTTACCAAGTATGGATGATCTGACCACGTTGACGGGTTTGTCAGATGCGCATCAAATACTCGATTGGTGCCATCTTCAAGGGGCGCAAACCGTTGTGCTCAAGCAAGGCGACAAGGGCTGTATCATCAGCAAAGCAGGCATTCGCAAGCACATCCAAGGGCGCCAAGTCGTCGCAATCGACGCAACGGGCGCAGGGGATTGTTTTTGTGGCAATCTGTTGGCACGATTGTCGTTGGGCGACACGTTAGAGGATGCGGCCGACTATGCAAACACTGCGGCATCTATTGCGGTGCAAGGCTGGGGCGCGGTGGCGGCGCTACCGCACGCGATAGCGGTGCAAACCTGCCGCCTCGCTGGCCAATAAAGTAATACGATCAAAATCCTCGTCGGCCAAAGCATCTGCGGGTGACAACCAAGATCCGCCGACACAGGCCACGTTGGGCAGAGCAAGAAATTCATGCGCATTTTGTATGGTCATCCCACCGGTCGGGCAAAACGTCACCTCACCAAAGGGGCCACCTAAGGCCTTGAGCATGGCCAAGCCGCCTGACTGTACCGCCGGAAAAAACTTCAGCTCGGTATACCCAGCTTCGCCCGCTAACATAATGTCACTGGGGCTAGATACCCCCGGCAACAAGGCAGTCCCCAAGGCTTGACACGCGTGACCGAGTGCAGCGGTATAGCCCGGGCTCACCAAAAACTCAGCGCCTGCTTCAACTGCCGCTTGTGCCTGATCAACACTGCAAACCGTGCCAGCACCGACCACTGCGCGAGGAACTTCGGCCACGATGTTTCGTATGCACTCGAGAGCGACAGGGGTTCTTAGCGTCACCTCAAGCATTCGGATGCCCCCCGCGACCAACGCTCTCGCGAGTGCCACAGCTTGCTCAGGGTTGTTCAGCACAATGACCGGGATAACCGGGGCATCTTGCATGACTTGCAGGGCAGTCAACTTAGTCGTCATCTTGATGTGCTCGCATCCGCTGAGGCATTGACTTGCTTTCGGGACAATTCTTTAGGCAAGGGAAAAGAAACGTGTTCTTCGAGCCCAGCCATTGTTCTGACCGAAATCGCACCAAGCGACTTCAACCGAGTGATCACCTGCTGCACCAGCAACTCAGGCGCTGAAGCCCCGGCCGTGATCCCAATATGATTTTTACCTACCAACCAACTGGGGTCTATCGACTCGGCACCATCAATCAGGTGGGCAGGTAACCCGCGACGCTCGGCAACCTCTCTCAAGCGGTTCGAATTTGAACTATTGGCACTGCCGACCACGAGGACGAGATCGCATTCGTTGGCGAGCATTTTCACCGCATCCTGCCGATTTTGTGTGGCGTAGCAGATATCGCTTTTTTTAGGCTCAACGATCGTTGGAAACTTAAGACGCAAGGCCGCGGCAACTGCACTCGCATCGTCAATGGATAAGGTGGTTTGCGTCACGAAAGCCAATTGATCGGGTTGTTTGACCTGTAAAGCGTTGACGTCTTCGACCGTTTCGACCAGATACATGCCATCACTCGACTGACCGAGGGTTCCCTCGACCTCAGGGTGACCTTTGTGGCCGATCATCACGATCTCACGACCAGCTTGACGCATCTTGGCCACCTCAATGTGCACCTTCGTCACCAGCGGGCAAGTGGCGTCGAAAACCTTGAGCCCCAGCGCCTCGGCTTCATGTCTGACAGTTTGCGACACCCCGTGCGCGGAAAACACCACAATTGCCCCGGCCGGTGCTTGTTCAAGCTCATCGATGAATATCGCCCCTTTGGCTCGCAAATCTTCAACCACATAGCGATTGTGAACAATCTCATGACGCACGTAAATGGGGGCGCCGTGCAATTCAATCGCCCGCTCGACAATGTCAATGGCGCGATCAACCCCCGCACAGAAACCACGAGGCTGAGCCAACACCACTTGAGGCGCAGTCATCACAGCACCCCCAGCAGGTCTATGTCGACCCGTAACGTTAGCCCGGCGAGCGGGTGATTAAAGTCAAACAGGGCAGAGTCTTCGCCCAGCTCTTTGAGAACCCCTGAATAACGGCCACCATTCGGCGCGGTGAACTCGACGACGTCGCCTGCCTCAAAACCAGCATCAGCGCCGCCCTGCTCCACCATCATTTTGCGACTGACCCGCTGGATCAGATCCGGATTGCGTGCCCCGTAGGCCTCTTGCGCCGATAACTCATAGCTGAAACAATCGCCCTCCGGACGTCCAATCAGTGGCGCCTCCATGTTGCGCGACCACTGCCCCGTGCCAAGTTGCAAGGTCGCTGGCCGCGCATCAAAGGTATCGATAAACGTGGATCCGGCGGCCGGACCACTCGTCATCACAATACGGTAATGCAACGTAAGGTAGGAATCCGGACGGACAACCGGAGGCGTTGCGGAAGACGTTGCGTTCAAAATCTGTCACCTTGGCAAGCTTTTCAAACCTCTATTTTAAGGCCTTGTCCATGACCTTGTGCGATACCCTCACAAATGATCAACGTCCACGCGAACGGTTATTGAAATTTGGTGCAAATAGTCTGACGGATGCAGAGCTACTGGCCATTGTGCTGGGCTCAGGCACCCGCCAGCTCAACGCAATCGAACTATCCCAAATGTTACTTAGTCACTATCAAGGGATGCGGCAACTACTGGCAACGCCGATGCCAGATTTGATGGCTGTTGCCGGGATAGGACAAGCCAGGGCTTGCCAGATCGGTGCCATTTCAACCATCGCTAGGCGGGCCATAGAAGAGGATTTATTGACCAGTGACACCCTCGCGCAACCCGAACAAGTCAAATTCTTTTGCCAAACCTTGCTGGCGCATTTAAAAATTGAACATTGTGTGGCGCTATTTCTCGACAACCAGCATCGGCTGATCGCAACCGAAGAAATTTCAAAGGGGACGTTGACACAAACGTCTATCTATCCAAGAGAGCTTGTCCGAGCGGGGCTCAAGCATCACGCCAGATCGCTCATCATCGCTCACAATCACCCATCGGGCTTGGCCCAGGCAAGCGCCGCCGATGTCGAACTCACTCGAGAATTAAAACGGTCTTTATCCATGGTCGATATTCAGCTACTCGACCACTTGATCGTTGCCGGCCATCGCGTGGTGTCGATGGCCGAACGATCGCTGATTTAGCAAGGTGCGCCGCGTCAGAAGTAACGCTCGCACGCCCTTACCCTCAATTACACCCGTTCAAAGATCGCTGCAATCCCTTGACCACCACCGATACACATGGTCACCAGCGCGTAGCGACCTTTAATTCGGTGCAGTTCATAAAGTGCTTTGGTCGTGATGATGGCACCTGTCGCACCTACGGGGTGACCCAGAGAGATACCACTACCATTGGGGTTCACGCGCGCCATATCAAACTTGAGCTCTTTGGCAACGGCGCACGCCTGCGCGGCAAACGCCTCATTAGCCTCAATCACGTCCAGTTGATCCACTGTCAGTCCTGCACGTTTGAGCACAGCTTGTGTTGCAGGCACTGGCCCAATGCCCATGATTTTGGGGTCTACCCCAGCATGGGCATAGGCCACCAAGCGAGCCATCGGCTGCTTGGCGCTCGCTTTGGCGGCTTCACCACTCATCAACAAGACAGCGGCAGCACCGTCATTAATGCCTGAGGCGTTACCCGCGGTCACGGTACCATTTTCTTTGATGAAAACAGCTCTCAAAGCAGCCAGATTCTCTGCCGACACGTCACGACGAGGGTGCTCATCGAGCTTGAATTCGACTTCACCTTTGCGAGTTTTTACAACGACTGGCACGATTTGATCGTTGAAGCGACCTTCATCTTGCGCAACAACAGCGCGACGGTGCGATTCAAGCGCTAAGGCGTCTTGATCAGCACGGCTGATGTCAAACTGAGCAGCGACGTTTTCAGCCGTGACGCCCATGTGCATGCGACCAAACGGATCAGATAAGGCACCCGTCATCATGTCGATCATGCTTGAATCACCCATGCGGGCGCCAAAACGCTGTGTCTGCGACAAATAACCACCGCGACTCATCGATTCTGCGCCACCGCCAATCGCAGCCTCGGTATCGCCCAATAAAATGGATTGCGAAGCCGACACGATGGCCTGAAGACCAGAACCACACAATCGATTGACGTTGAACGCGGCGCTGCTGTGCGGCAAGCCCCCGTTCACAGCCACGACTCGAGACAAATACATATCTCTGGCTTCGGTGTGGATCACATGGCCAAAGGCCAGATGCCCGACGCTATGTGGATCAACCCCAGAACGACTCAGCACCGCCTTGACCACGGTTGCCCCTAAATCACATGGGGCCACATCTTTCAGACCGCCACCAAAATCACCGATGGCGGTTCTTGCCGCGGCCATAACGAAAACTTCACGCATTTTGAGCTCCTTGTTGGTTTTGCGACATTTTTGTCGTATTCTGCGAGATCCAAATCAGTCGATTTTGATAGCATAACCCGCTTGGGCAGACCATACACAATATGAATATTCCCTATTCTATTTTGGATATTTCTCCAGTACCACAAGGTGGTACTACGGCGGATGCCCTACACAACACCCGTGATCTGGCGCAACACGCCGAGAGATGGGGGTACACGCGCTATTGGTTAGCCGAGCACCACAACATGATAGGCAACGCGAGTTCTGCGACCGCCGTGGTCATTGGGCATGTTGCCGCCGGCACGAACACCATTCGCGTTGGTTCGGGCGGCATCATGTTGCCAAACCATGCCCCGTTGGTCATCGCCGAACAATTTGGTACCTTGGCGTCGATATTCCCCGGGCGTATCGAGCTCGGGTTGGGGCGAGCACCTGGTACTGACTACCAGACGGCCCAGGCACTGAGAAGAGATCTGCAAGGAAATTCAGAGCAATTTGCTCAAGATGTACAAGAACTTCAGCACTATTTCGATGATATTCAGCCCGGTCAGTATGTCAAGGCTATCCCCGGTGCTGGGTTACACGTGCCGATCTGGATTCTCGGCTCAAGCACCTACGGGGCTCAAGTGGCCGCACATTTTGGCTTGCCCTACGCCTTTGCTTCGCATTTCGCCCCTGAGCAACTCATGGATGCACTCTATGCCTATCGCGCGTTGTTCAGACCCTCCACCCAGCAAGCCAAACCGCACGCCGTTGTGTTGACCAATGTGGTCGCCGCCGACACGGATGAACAAGCTTGGCATTTATTCACGACGTTACAGCAGCAGTTCACGCGAATGCGACGCAACACCCGGGGGCAGTTACCACCCCCTATCGACGATATTGAGACCTTTTGGACACCTCAAGAGAAAGTTGCCGTGATGCAGATGCTATCTTGCGCAGTCGTTGGCTCAATGGCAACGGTCGAAAAAGGCTTGCAGGCGCTCGTGGATAAGACGGGGGCCAATGAGCTGATGATGGCTGGTCAGATATTCGACCATCAGGCGAGACTTCGGTCTTTCGAAATTGCGTCACTTGCCATGCAAAACGTGCAAGCCAGAGCAGAACCAGCGCTCGAACCCGCCTAGTGTATCTCGCTGAACCGAGGTCTTGAGGCGAGGTCTTGAACCGACGTCTTGAGGCGCGTCTGACCAGGTATCACGAACTGTCACAAACATGGCGTTCAATAGCGTGGCGCCGAGACTGGTTTAATACACCCTTCACCACCAAGAGAATTCTTTCCGATGAAAGCACATGACATATTGAATTTACCTTCAATGCCGTTGGCATCCCCCTCTTACCCGCGAGGTCCGTATCGATTTATTGATCGCGAGTTTTTGATCATTACGTATGAAACTGACCCAGAAGCGATTAGAGCGGCCTTGCCCGAACCACTCGAACCAGATGGCAGCAATACGGTGATGTTCGAAGTCATTCGTATGCCCGACTCGTCTGGCTTTGGTGATTACACCGAATCCGGTATTGTGATTCCTGCGCTATTTAAGGGAGAACCCGTTAGTTTCACCTCGCAGATGTACTTAGACGACGAGCCACCGATCGCAGGCGGCAGAGAGATCTGGGGGTTTCCCAAGAAGCACGCAAAGCCTTCCTTGAATATTGTTCACGATACGTTGACTGGCAAGCTCGTTTACGCTGGCGTTGAAGTCGCCATTGGCACGATGGGCTACAAGCATCAAAACCTGCTCTACGATGTCCAAGGTCGCAAAGCTTGTTCACCTGAGGCGATTCTTCACAAACTCACCAAGACGTCAGTGAATCTGAAGCTGATTCCTGATGTGGATGGCACACCGGCTATTGCCCAATTAGTCGGCTATAACCTGACCGATATCCAAGTCAAAGGGGGATGGTCGGGACCAGCGCGACTGCATTTAATCCCGCATGTGAATGCACCACTTGCTGACCTACCGGTTAAAAAGATTGTCGGCGGATTGCACTTTATTGCAGACTTGACCCTACCATTTGGCAGAGTCCTGCACGACTATAAAAGCTAAGTCACCACCGCGGCGCCGCAAGCCTTGCAATGCCGGCGTCAAGGCAATGAAGCGGGTGTGAGAATACTCGCGTTTCATTTGCCTGTAATAGTTCGATAATTAGGACTATAGTATTGCTCTTTGAACTTGCGACACAGACCAACCGATATGCCAACCGCTTCGTCACCGCCGACCACTTTTGCACAGTGTCTGGCGACCATCACCCAGCAAACGCCAGATCGGGTTGCACTGATCGATAGACATCAACCAACGACTTATCAACACTTACAAAGCCAGGTTGAGCGGCTCGCAGCTGGTTTTGCCCAACTGGGGATTGGACCCAACGATAGAATTGCCTTGTGGTTACCAAATTGTCTGGCTTGGGTGCAAACGTTTTTAGCCTGCGCTCGCTTGGGTGCCACCGTGCTTGCCGTGAACACAAGATTTCGCAGCAAAGAGGTTGCCGATATCGTCGGACGCGGCGGTGCAAAGTGGCTCGTCATGTGGCCCGAATTCAAAGGGATTGCTTTCGCAGACATCTTGGCCGATGTTGAACCTGACATCACCGCCGGTCTTGACGGCATCATCGCCTTAGGTCAAACGCCGGCTCAAATAGCGGGTCATCAGCCCATCGCGTTTGAAGACTTGTTACGCTCGACTGACCCAACGCCTGCTGACTACGGTAACAATGGTGTCCTTTGCTACACCACGTCTGGCACCACCTCTTTGCCCAAATTTGTTTTGCATGATCAAAAAACGTTGATCCTGCACGCTCGCGCCATGATCAAGGCTTACGGTTACGATCAGACCAGTCGAATTCTCGCGAGCACTCCGTTTTGCGGTGCCTTTGGTTTTTCAACACTGTCTGGTGGGCTCGTTAACGGCTTTACCGTTGTCAGCGAACCTGTGTCAGACACGGCAAGCACCCTAGAGCAAATTCGCTTGCACGGGATTAGCCATACCTATGCCAACAACGAATCCATACTCAAATTGCTTGAGTCCGCAGATACGCCAGCAGCTTTTTCGAGTTGCAAACTCTTCGGTTTTGCGAGTTTCTCACCCGCGGTCGGTGAGTTAATCAATCAAGCTGATCAGGCTCAATTGCCACTGACGGGGCTGTACGGTTCAAGCGAGTTACAAGCACTGATTGCGGCCCAGCCGACTAACGCGCAGCAGGGTGACATCACCGTTCGCTATCTCGCCGGTGGAAGCCTCATTCACCCCGAGGCACGGTTGCGCGCACGAGATCCTGAATCGGGTCAGATTCTGCCCCACGGACAATCGGGCGAAATAGAAATCAAAACCCCTAGCATCATGCTCGGCTATTTGGATAACGAGCCAGCAACACGGGCAGCATTCACAGTGGATGGCTATTTCAAAACAGGCGATCTGGGCTATGCCGTCAGCGACACGCAGTTTGTATTTCAGACGCGCATGGGGGATTCCATGCGCCTATCGGGCTTCATGGTGAACCCCGTAGAAATCGAACAATGTATCGAACAGCAGGCAGGCGTGCTTGCCTGTCAGGTTGTCGCTGGCACCCGTGGATCTAAAGTATTGCCGATCGCGTTCGTCATCTTAAGAGAAGGCGCAAAGGCCGAACCACAAGCGTGGACAAACGCCTGCAAGCGCGTCTTGGCAGGATTTAAAGTACCTGCGCATTTTGAAATCGTGACTGAATTTCCCTCGGTGCAAAGTGCCAATGCCGTCAAAATTCAAAAAAACAAACTGCGTGAAATGGCAGACAAGCTAGTGGGGTCATTACCATGACCAGTGTCGGACAGGTTTACTCGAGAAGTTCGCTGCCGCTCTACCTGCAAGTAGCGGCGATCTTTCGACGTAATATTCAACGTGATGTCTGGCCTAGGGGGTCTCAAGTTCCAGCCTTGGATATTTTGGTCGATACGCTGGGCGTCTCGCGGGCGACGGTGAGACAAGCCTTTGGTCTGCTCGAGCGCGAAGGTCTGATCCATCGCTCACGGGGATCGGGCACTTACGTCAATGACGAGTTACCTCAAACAATCAGCATCACGTTACCGAAGACCTGGACTGAAGCCATTGCACTGAGTAACGCATTGGGCACGCATACCCTGATGGAATCCAATGCCGATGTGGCGCTCCCTTCATGGCTGGGGATGCAGTGTCCCTATGAGAAAAGTGGTCACTTCCATTATTGGAGACGTGTGCACACAACCCCTTCAGGCCCATTTTGTTACACCGAAGTTTATCTAGCGAATGATATTTACGATAAGCATCCAGAGCGCTATCGCCACCGAACCGTCGTCCCCATACTTGATTCACTGCACGGGACTGAGATTAGTCACGCCGAACAGCTGCTAACCATTATCGAGGCAGGGTCAGACTCAGCAGAAGCACTGCACCTGCCCCTCGCCACCCCGGTGGCAGAGCTCAGGCGCTATGCCTGCATTGGCGACAGAGTCATTTACTTTACTCGGCTCGAAGTACCCACTCGTTTTGTACAAATCACGTTCGATTTGATGGAGCAGCGTTGATATGTTTCACGCCAATTCCCTGTTGTTACCTTTCTTTGATGACCCCCATCGAGCACTTCACGACGAGCTTCACGACTGGTGCCGCTACAACCTGACCACTCGGCTGCACAGCGGTTCAGTGGATATGCACTGCCGCACGCTGGTCAAACAACTGGGTGCCGCCGGCTGGCTGCGCTATAGCGTGCCGCAAGCTTACGGTGGCCTCTTGCCTGACATCGACTCGCGCAGCCTTTGCCTCTTGCGGCAAACACTGGGTTATTACGATGGTCTGGCAGACTTTGCCTTGGTGATGCAAGGGCTAGGTTCGGGTCCCATCTCATTATTCGGCTCTGAGGAACTCAAAGCCAAGTACTTGCCTCACGTCGCGAATGGTGAATACATTGCAGCCTTTGCCTTGTCAGAACCTGAGGCAGGCTCAGACGCGGCCGCCATGGATACCAAGGCGATCCGTACCGCGACGGGCTACTCGTTAAACGGTGTCAAAACCTGGATCTCAAATGCAGGGATTGCCGACTTTTACACCGTGTTTGCACGCACAGTAAACGACGAAGTGGATGGGGTTACCGCCTTTGTCGTGGATGCAAACACCCCAGGGCTCGAAGTGACCGAACGGTTTGATGTGGCCGCGCCCCATCCTATCGGTGAGTTAACGTTCACCAATTGCCACGTCCCTGTTTCGCATCGCTTGGCTCAGCCAGGTCAAGGCTTCAAAGTTGCCATGCAAAATCTCGACGTGTTCAGGGCATCCGTCGGTGCGGCGGCTCTCGGATTTGCCGAAGCCGCGTTAGATATGGCGATCGACCGAGCCACGTCCAGAAAGATGTTTGGCGGTGTTTTGAGTGACTTGCAAATGACTCAAGCGGCCATCGGAGACATGAGCACTGAGATCGATGCCGCTACCTTGCTCGTTTACCGCGCAGCCTGGGAGCGAGATGTGTTGAAACAGCGGACAACCCGCTCTGCCGCCATGGCCAAGCTATACGCCACCGAAGCGGCTCAGCGTATCGTTGACCGCAGTTTGCAAATGTTCGGCGGCTTGGGGGTCAGAGTTGGTCAGCCGATTGAAATGCTCTATCGCGAGGTGAGGGCACTCAGAATTTATGAAGGGGCAACCGAAGTACAACAAGTCATCATTGCCCGCGAAACCATTAAAAACAAAACGACTGGAGACACACGATGAACGGCTCAGAAGCAATGGTTCAAACCCTATTGGCAGCAGGTATCGACACCTGTTTTGCTAATCCCGGCACCTCAGAAATGCACTTCGTCTCAGCACTCGATCGTGCAACCGACATGCGTTGTGTGCTCGGATTATTCGAAGGTGTGGTAACTGGCAGTGCGGATGGGTATTACCGCATGGCCGAAAAGCCCGCAGCCACCTTGCTGCATTTAGGCCCCGGATTGGGCAACGGTTTAGCGAATTTGCACAATGCCAAACGTGCACACTCTGGCATTATCAATATCGTCGGACAACACGCGCTGGATCATATTCACCATGACGCGCCTTTGAATTCAGACGTTGAAGCGGTCGCACGTCCCATGTCACACTGGGTCAAGACCACTCGGTCTGCGACCGAGGCACCCATAGATACCGCGCAAGCCATCTCGCAAGCGTGCAGCACCCCTGGTCGCATAGCGACACTCATCTTGCCTGCCAACTGCGCGTGGGAGCCATCTGATCCAGGTCACTACGCGACGAATCCCTCACAAGGGCCAGCCGCGCCACTCACAGAGTCGATCGTCGCGATTGCCAAAATATTGAGTGACAAGACGCTCGCCTCGCAGACCACCTTGCTCTTGGGGGGTTCAGCGCTCAGGGCAAAAGCCGCGCTATTGGCGGGACGAATTGCGGGCAAGACCGGATGCAAGCTCGGCTCAGAACCCCGCAATCCACGAATGGAGAGAGGCCGGGGTCGTGTCAATGTTCGTCCGCTGCCCTTCCCGGTCGCTGGCGCTGTAGAGATGTTAAAGGACACCAAGCACTTAGTCCTGATCGGCGCAGCCCCGCCCGTGGCTTTCTTTGCTTACCCAGATAAGCCACGCACAATCCAGCAATCTGACTGCCAAGTGCACACATTGGCTACCTTGACGCACGACCTCGAAGCAACGCTGCAAGCCCTATGCGACGCGCTTGACGCTGGGTCTGCATTGCCAGCAGATTTTGCCACTGAAACCAACGTCATCACCGATCTGCCCACCGGCGCTGCAACCGCCGACACGGTCGGTTACGTGATTGCCGCTACCCTGCCCACCAACGCCATTTTGATCGACGAAGCCGTGACCTCAGGGCGGCAATTATTCAAAACGATGCCGATGGCGCAGCCGCACGACTGTCTGGATATCACCGGGGGCTCAATCGGCTTTGGCCTGCCTTGTGCCGTCGGCGCGGCGGTTGCTTGTCCAGATCGCAAAGTCGTGGCTTTAATTGGCGACGGTAGTGCGATGTACACCATTCAATCCTTGTGGACAATGGCTCGCGAGCAACTGGACGTCACCGTGGTGATCTTTGCGAATCGTTCTTATCGCATCTTGCGAGGCGAGCTCACCAATATGGGTGGCCCCGCCGCCGGCGTCAACGCGGCAAGGATGCTGGATCTGGATAAACCCAACTTGGATTTCGTGGCCATTGCCAAGGGGCACGGTGTGCCTGGCGTTCAGGTGAACAACCTGGAAGACCTCGCCGCCGCATTACGCGTGGCGGCTAACGAGAAAGGACCGAAACTGATTGAATTGCTGATGAATTAATCATCTGAATGACCAAATAAGCCGCGCAAGCCCCTCGCTTTAGCCATGGGGTGAGCGGCCGGTATTTGTTATGGCAGTATTTAGTATCTTGCTGTATACTGATTTTGTGTCCAGTAACTACCGATCCAATAGTAACGTCGTTTTCTCGTGCAAGTACCACGTTGTATGGTGCCCGAAGTACCGTCGCTCGGTTCTGGTGGACGGCGCCGATGAGGCTC
>NZ_CBAZRM010000011.1:0-141750 GCF_964834465.1 Jezberella sp. | reverse complement strand
TCTGCGCATAGCCTTTTGCTTCGCCACCAAACTTCTTCGAGAGAACCGTGGTGATTGCTGCGGTCAGAGTGGTCTTGCCGTGGTCAACGTGGCCGATGGTGCCAACGTTGACGTGGGGCTTGGTACGTTCGAACTTTTCTTTTGCCATGGCAGACTCCTGACCTTTACTTAAGCTGGTAACTTAGGTTGAATAACAAAGACTTTTATTACGAAACTATTCGGGTATAACAATACAAACTGCTGTTGGTGCCCATGACGCGGATCGAACGCGTGACCTCTCCCTTACCAAGGGAGTGCTCTACCACTGAGCCACATGGGCGCATTCGCCGGGCAACCGACCCCACGAACTACTAAATCGTTACAGCGCACTCACCGGTTAACCTCGCCTGCTCAACATAGACTGGAGCGGGTGAAGGGAATCGAACCCTCGTCGTAAGCTTGGAAGGCTTCTGCTCTACCATTGAGCTACACCCGCGAGGTCGTTTCAGTACAAAGGGACCGGCATACAAATAGCTTTCTGGTGGAGAAGGTTGGATTCGAACCAACGTAGGCGCAAGGCCAACAGATTTACAGTCTGCCCCCTTTAACCACTCGGGCACCTCTCCACAAGAGAACCAACGATTATGGGGGAAGTTTTACGTATTGTCAAGTCAAGGCGGTTCGATCTATTGACGATTTGAGTATAATTTTTTATGCCAAGGCAAAACTTTATTGCCAGTTAATCCTTCAGTATCAATGGGTTGTTATTTCAAGCATCATTGAAAATATCCGTGAACCCCATTTTTTCAGCAAGCGCCGAGAAATTATCCCAGTTGTGAAAATCGATCAGTATTTGGCCTTTACCCTTGGCGTCAGCTTTTAATAAGACTTTTGTGTTGAGTTTATCGGACAGCGCTTCTTCTATGCGAGTGACATCTCGCGATTTGGCTTTTTCTTTTTTAGCTGACGTCTGGGTGTGATTGGCTTGGTCAGTCGTTCTTGTCACTAATTTTTCGGTTTCTCGTACAGATAGCCCTTTGGCAATGATTTGATTTGCCAGTTGAATCTGCGTGGCAGCATCGACAGCCAATAGTGCGCGGGCGTGGCCCATATCAATGTCGCCCGCTAATAGCATGGTCTGAACAACGGAAGCGAGATTAAGTAAACGTAACAAGTTAGACGTTGCCGAGCGCGACCGACCAATGGCAGCGGCGGCCTGTTCGTGAGTCAAACTAAACTCTTCCAACAACCGTTTAACCCCCTGTGCCTCTTCGATGGCGCTCAGGTCCTCACGCTGTATATTTTCGATCAATGCCATCACGGCGGCATGTTCGTCGGCGACGTCGCGAACAAGGACGGGCACTTCTTCTAAACCGGCTAATTGCGCTGCACGAAAGCGCCGCTCGCCGGCAATAATTTCATAGCGTACCGGTGCCTTACTGACTTGACGCACAAGGATTGGCTGCATGATACCTTGCGTTTTTATCGATTCAGCAAGTTCAGCTAATGCGCCTTCATCCATGCGAGTGCGAGGCTGATATTTACCAGCTTGCAATTGGGATAGCGGTAGTTGGCTCGGGCGAGCATTGGTGGTGGATTGATCCAACACATCGAGCGACGGCCCATCTGCACCCAATAAGACGTCTAGCCCACGTCCAAGGCCTTTTGTTTTCTTCGTTACCATCGGTGTTCCTATCGGTAGTTAACGCACACCGTGTTGGGTGCGCTCGATGACTTCTGCGGCGAATTCGATATACGCTTTGGCGCCACGAGATGACTTGTCGTAGCTGACCCCCGGGATGCCGTAGCTAGGCGCTTCTGCCAGGCGTACATTTCTGGGCACGATGGTTTTGAAAACCTTGTCGCCAAAATGTTGCTCTAGTTGAGCAGAGACTTGCTGTTGCAACGTCATACGCGGGTCAAACATAACCCTTAGCAATCCAATGAGCGTTAAATCATTGTTGATGTTGCGATGTACACGTTTGATGGTGTTTACCAGATCAGAAAGGCCTTCCAGCGCATAGTATTCGCATTGCATTGGGATGATTACCCCATGCGCGGCAGCCAATCCATTCAACGTTAAAAGCGATAGGGCAGGGGGGCAGTCTATCAGCACAAAATCATATTTGTCAGAGACCTGCTCTACTGCTTTCTTTAATTGAAGTTCGCGTTCATCCATGCCGACCAAGTCAATCTCTGCGCCCGCAAGTTCTCGGTTCGCTGGCAGCACATCGTATCCACCAGATTCCGATTTGACGATGGCCTCGGTGATTTGACATTCGCTGATGAGCACATCATAAATGGTATGTTCGATGCTACTTTTATCGATGCCGCTGCCCATCGTCGCGTTGCCTTGTGGGTCTAGGTCTATCAGCAGCACTCGTTGTTGATGTGTCGCCAGGCCAGCCGCTAAATTGGTGGTGGTGGTTGTTTTTCCAACGCCGCCTTTTTGATTGGCGATACAGAATACCCGCATCAAATTGGCTGGTGTGGTAGTGGTCATGGTTGATTGTTCCTGTTGAGCCAGATCATGCATCTGTGGGCATTTAGTTCAGGGACATGGAGTTCATCAAATTTCGTGACGACCCAGTCTTTGACGTGCTCGATCTCTCTAAGTTCTTCAGTGGGGTATTGGCCTTTCATGGCGAGAAGGACCCCAGTTGGGCTGACGTGCAAGCCTGCGACCCGAATGAAGTCTGCTATCGAAGCGAACGCTCGCGAAATAACGACGGCACAATTGCGTTGGGGCAGTTGTTCAACTCTCGCGTGAGTCGCGGTTAAATTGGAAAGTTTCAGCACACTGGTCATTTGGCGAATAAAACTCGACTTTTTCTCGACAGCGTCTACACATTCGACTTGTACCGACGGCAACATGGTCGCGATCACAATACCGGGCAGTCCTGCGCCAGAACCAACATCGAGTACGTTGGCGTGCCCGCTCTGAGGATTGGCTAAGGCGGGCTGCAAAGGATTGATAATCGATAAGCTATCGAAAATATGCTGAATCAGCATTGACTCATGGTCTCGGACTGCCGTGAGGTTGTATGTTTTGTTCCATCGGTTTAACTGATCAAGATAGTGCAACAGCGTCTCAACTTGAAACGTCTGAATCTGCAAACGGAGGGCTGCGCACGCCGCAAGGATGCGCTCGCCACTCGAGACTAGGGTACTGTGTTCGTTCTTCACAATTTCTGTTTAAGCTGCTCTTACTTCGGTTAGCGACCCATACTTTGTTCGCTTAAGATGGATCAAGAGCAGTGAGATCGCCGCGGGGGTGATTCCGGATAATCTTGAAGCCTGTCCGATCGTTTCTGGACGGTGCTGATTAAGTTTTTGGCGGACCTCAAAAGACAAACTGATGATGTCCGAGTAATTAATATCTTTTGGAATCACTTGAAGGTCGTGAGACTGTGCACGCAAAATTTCGTCTTTTTGCCGCGCAATGTAGCCTTCATATTTGACTTGCACTTCAACTTGTTCTGCCGCGTCCCCAGCTGGCAGACCTGATGGCATGTCAACGCCGTCTAGATAGGGTAGGGACATGAGTGTTTCATAAGTAACATTAGGCCGTTTCAATAAGTCGGATAGTAAGTACTCACGTTCAATTGATTTTCCGAGTACTTTCTCAGAAGCCTCAGGGCTAACCATGCGGGGATTGACCCACGTAGAACGTAACCGTTGAATTTCCAATTCGACTAACTCACGTTTTTTGCTGAACGCTTCCCAGCGCTTATCATCGACTATCCCCAAAGCTCGACCAAGTTCGGTTAAGCGCCAATCTGCGTTATCTTCTCTTAAACTTAATCGATATTCAGCACGTGACGTAAACATGCGATATGGCTCAGTTACACCCTTGGTAACCAAGTCGTCAATCAATACACCGAGATAAGCCTGATCTCTGCGTAGGATAAATGGGTCTTTATTAAGCGCTTGTCTGGCAGCATTGATACCCGCCAGTAATCCTTGTGCGGCAGCCTCTTCATAACCTGTTGTGCCATTGATTTGACCAGCAAAAAAGAGACCCTGAATACTTTTGGTTTCTAGGGTGGTTTTTAATGCTTTTGGATCAAAAAAATCATACTCAATCGCATAGCCTGGGCGAACAATATGCGCGTGCTCTAGTCCTGGCAAGCTGTGGATAAGATTCAATTGAACATCGAAGGGTAGACTCGTCGAAACACCATTTGGGTATATTTCGTGGGTGTCGAGCCCTTCAGGTTCTAAAAATATTTGATGACTTGTTTTGTCGGCAAAGCGATGAACTTTGTCTTCAATAGATGGACAGTATCGGGGGCCAACGCCTTCAATGACACCACTATACATCGGTGATCTATCTAAACCACCTCGAATAATGTCATGCGTTTTTTCATTCGTATGAGTGATCCAACAGGAAACTTGTCGGGGATGTAACTCACGGGATCCCAAAAATGAAAATACTGGGACTGGATCTAGATCCCCTGGTTGTTCTTCCAATTTGACGTAGTTTATGGATCTGCCATCAATCCTCGGCGGGGTTCCTGTTTTCAATCGTCCTTGGGGAAGATTCAATTCTTTTAATCTTTGTCCAAGTGTTGTTGCGGGTGGATCACCCGCTCTACCAGCCGTATAGTTTTGTAATCCCACATGAATCAAGCCGTTTAAAAATGTACCCGCTGTTAACACGACAGCACGCGATCTAAACTTCAGCCCAATTTGGGTGATGGCACCAACAACGGTATCACCTTCCACCATAAGATCATCAACAGACTGCTGGAATAACCACAAATTTGGTTGATTTTCTAAACGATAACGTATTGCTTTTCGGTATAGCACTCTGTCAGCTTGTGCACGCGTCGCTCGAACGGCTGGGCCTTTGGATGCGTTTAAGATTCGAAATTGAATACCTGCTTCGTCAGTAGCGATAGCCATTGCACCGGCCAAAGCATCAATTTCCTTAACGAGATGTCCTTTACCAATACCACCAATTGATGGATTGCATGACATCTGACCGAGCGTTTCGATGTTGTGAGTCAGTAGCAGGGTTGTCGCACCAGCACGAGCAGAGGCAAGAGCAGCTTCAGTTCCAGCGTGCCCACCGCCAACCACGATGACATCAAAAATTTTAGGATGTTCCATTACCAATTCATACTATGTAAGGGGTCGAATTATAGTGCGTCGTTAACCAATTAAAATGATTCTTTTATCAGCGATAACGTATTTATATTTTTAATCATTTGTTTGTTTCACGTGAAACAACATAAGCAATCAATGAGTCGCTTTAAGTCTATTGTTTCACGTGAAACATCAACAAAACCTGTGGACAACTTTGGGGATAAGATACCGCATACCTCAAATATATTGTCACCAGTCTCAGTAATTAATCATGAACATTCGAACAAAACTTCCACACATTGAAACCAATATTTTTACTGTCATGTCGAAGCTGGCTAGCGACTACAAGTCAGTCAACCTAGGTCAAGGATTCCCCGATTTCAATACTGACGCTAGACTCATTGATCTTGTCAATAACGCTATGAAAGCGGGTCATAACCAATACCCGTTAATGACTGGGGTGCCTAGTTTAAGACAAACTATTGCCGAGAAGGTAAAAACAACCACTGGTTACCTCTACGATATCGATCAGGAGATTACCGTGACAAGCGGCGCTACTGAAGCTCTGATGGCTGCCATCCTTGCATCAGTTGGCCCAGGTGATGAAGTCTTACTTCTAGAACCATGTTATGACAGCTACCAGCCAGCTGTTATTTTGGCTGGTGCCATCCCAATAGCTGTACCACTAACACCCCCAGCCAGTACAGCGCATAACTTTACCGTTGACTGGCATCGAGTAGAGCAAAGCATTTCATCAAAAACTAAAGCTCTCGTCATTAACTTCCCCCATAACCCAACCGGCACGGTTTTGACTGACAGAGACCTTGATGAACTAGAAAGGTTGTCTGAGATGCACAACTTAGTGCTTATCTCTGACGAAGTCTACGAACATATCGTGTTCGATCGTCTTCAACATAAAAGCCTAGCAACCAGACCAGCTTTGCAGGCTAGGACATTTTTAATCTCATCATTCGGAAAGACGACCCACACCACTGGTTGGAAATTAGGCTACTGCTGTGCACCTAAAACCTTAACCAAAGAGTTAAGGAAAATCCATCAGTTCATGGTCTTTACCGTGCCATCCCCACTTCAGCATGCCATGGCCGAATACTGCAAAGACCCCGCTACCTACATAAATTTATCGACTTTCTATCAAGAAAAAAGAAATTATTTAATTGAGGGATTGCTTCAAACTCGGTTTAAACCTCTGCCGAGCTATGGCACGTTTTTTTTGCTTGCTGACTACACAGAAATTTCACATCAACCAGAGTCAGAATTTGCAATTTGGCTAACGAAAACTCACGGCGTTACAGCAATACCAGTCGCCGCCTTTTACTCGAACCCCAACGATGAGCAATCCAATCATCATCTCATCCGCTTTTGCTTTGCCAAACAGCCCGCCACCCTTGACACTGCAATTGAACGATTAATGAAAGTATAGATGACTTTTTCTCTGTTTAGCAAACTTCGTTGATTAAAAGAAGTTGTCAGATGTTGATCTGTTTTTAGATGTCTTTTGTTGTTATTTAATCTTTTATATATAAAGACTAATGGATAATAAGGCTTGTGGATAACTAGGATAACTGCAAAAAAAACAATCAAATCAGCAAGCTATCGAATATTTTGTTTGGGGATAAGCAGTGTGTGGATATGAGCATAAAGTTGGATAGTTTTTCTTGTTGAAATGTTTGTGCCACTTATTCAAAAACTATCCTCAATCTATGCACATCCTCTCTTGTGTTGTTATCCACAGGTTTGATCAAACGGAAATCAACCATAAAACAACAGTTTTCAGGTTTAACTGATTTCAATCGACACAGCCAATAGAGATGATGTCCTTATTTTCCTATACAAAAATGAGAAAAAATTTCACCCAGCAAGTCATCTGGCGTAACTTTGCCTGTAATTGATCCCAATTGGTCATGGGCAAGTCTTAGCTCTTCAGCGAAAAGATCCAAAACGCGGTCGTCAAGCGCCGCATGCTCAGATGCAATGCCAATGTGGCTCATCGCTCTTAAAAGAGCGTCTATGTGCCTTTGGCGGGCCATCCAAGGGGATTCTTGAGTGGGATGCCAACCAGCCAAGCTCAGCAATGCAGATTTGAGCGTATCTAGCCCTTGCCCCGTCTTCGCAGATATCAGTACCTCGCCTGACTGCGGAGATGAAACACCGGTTAAATCCACTTTGTTGACGACGGTTAAAACGGTGCTAGATCGAGACCGTCTTAGATTAATTTCTTTATCCAATTCACGTTGAGGATTTGACGCATCAATGAGATGAAGAACAACATCGGCCTGTTCTACAGCTTGCCAAGTACGGGCGATGCCAATGGCTTCGATTTTGTCTTCAGTTTCCCGTAGTCCGGCAGTATCGGTCAGTGTGACGGGAATATCGTTGAGCGTAACGAGATAAGTAATTTTGTCTCGAGTCGTGCCAGCGATATCGGTCACGATAGAAACATCATCCCCAGCAAGTGCGTTAAGCAGACTTGATTTACCGGCGTTGGGTGCCCCAGCAAACACAATATGCAGGCCTTCACGCAACACGAGGCCTTGCTTACATCTTTGGAGAATGGAAGTTAGTCGAGCTTCAATATCTGCCAGTTTTGAATGTGCTTGATACTTTTCAAGAAAATCGATTTCTTCTTCAGGGAAATCAAGCGTCGCTTCAACCAGTAACCTCAGACGTAGGATTGACTCAGCAAGACTATTGATTTGTTCGGAAAACTCGCCTGACAATGATGCCATGGCAGCCCTTGCAGCCGATTCAGAAGAAGCGTCGATGAGATCGGCAACAGCCTCTGCTTGAACCAAGTCAATTTTATTATTTAAAAAGGCGCGTTCTGTGAATTCACCTGGTCGAGCCAACTGTAAGTTAACAGCTTGACCAATGGCTAAACAGTGTTGAAGTATTTGCTTAACGACAGCTTGTCCGCCATGACACTGAATCTCAAGAACATCTTCGCCAGTAAAAGAGTGGGGCGCCTGAAAATAGATTGCGATAACTTGGTCAATGGTCGATCCATCTTGCCTAATGATTGGTAAGTAGTGCGCATGTCTATCAACTAACTGGCGGTTGACTAAGGCCAATATAAAGGGCCCCAAACGGGGCCCAGATACTCTCACTACACTGATTGCACCGCGACCCTGGGCGGTCGCGATGGCAACAATGGGTAACCGGTTTTCGCTCATACCGAGTGATGCATGTCCTATTTAATAGGATCGTTAGCTGCCGTATTGAGCTTGCGCGTGATGTACCACTGTTGTGCAATCGACAGGGTATTGTTAACGCACCAATACAACACCAAACCAGCGGGAAAGAAGAACATCATTCCGCCAAAGACCAAGGGCATGAACATCATTACTTTGGCCTGCACTGGATCAGGTGGCTTAGGGTTCAGTCGCATCTGTAAGAACATGGTCCCCATCATGATGGCAGGCAAAATAAAGAAAGGATCTTGAACAGCCAAATCCTGCACCCACAAAATCCAAGGGGCGCCACGTAATTCGACACTATGCAACAACACGTTGTATAGCGAGAGAAACACGGGGATTTGAATCACGATCGGTACGCAGCCACCAAGCGGATTAATTTTTTCAGTCCGATACATCTCCATCATTGCTGTGTTGAGTTTTTGTCGATCATCACCAAATTTTTCTTTCAATGCTTGCAGGCGAGGTGATACCAGTTTCATTTTTGCCATCGACCGATAACTGGCCGCTGACAACGGGTAGAAAGCCGCTTTGATGAGAACTGTCAGAGCGATAATGCTCCAGCCCCAATTACCAATGACGGTATGAATCCATGTCAATAAAGAGAATACCGGCTTGGCAATGATGCTCAGCAGACCATAATCGACCACGAGATCTAGACCAGGCGCAATAGCTTCTAATGCCTTCTGATCTTGCGGACCAATCCAAAGTGTTGTTGGCACATTGAGCGCTTTTCCAGCGCCCACGACACCCACTGCTTGCACACTATTGACAGCGAAAAGATTCTTATCATGTTCAACCACTGAGACATGTCGAGAAACCCCAGGTGCAGGCACCCACGCCGTTAGAAAGTAGTGCTGAATGAGGGCTAACCAGCCGTTATCGGCAGTTTGAGTAATCGGTTTGTTTTTCTCTTTACTCTTTTCGACGTCAGAGAATGTATATTTCTGATAGTGGTTTTCATTGGTGTAGATCGCTGGTCCGATGAAACTGGCGGGGCCGCTGGCCATGCCACTCAACCAGCTGGGCAGAAATCGAGAGCTGGGCGCCTTCTGATCAGCACTGCCATCACGGGTGATCTGTAAGAATAAGTCAGGTGAAATATCATTCGCCGTACTATTCTGTATGGTGTGATCAACGGAAATTGCGTAGCTGCCTCGCTTAAAGGTGAAACTTTTGATCAGCGTCACGCCATTCGCAGTAGCAGCGAACGACACTTTCAACGAATCACCTTTTAACTCAAGCGCATCGCTGATCAGCACAAAATTCGAGTCATACGTGGGTAAGTTTGATGTACCCGGTGCACCAACTAAGCCAGACTGAACAATATAAATGTGTCCGTTTTTATGCTGCAAAAGCGCTGTAGGCTCTTTAGAATCAACGGTAATCGGATAGTTGAGCAGATCTGCTTCAATGAGCTCAGCCCCGTGTAGGTCGAAGGTCAGTTTCAAGATATCAGTAGTGACAACAACCAGTTCTTTGGGTTTGACCGTTGATGTATCTACAGAAGCGACGACGCCAGTAACACCAGCCGAGGCGTTCAATACTTTAGGATCTGGCGTGGCTGTCTGACCTGAATCAAGTGCACTCGTCTTAGCGGGGGAAGTCGGCGTTACCGCCAAAGGCGACTGTTTACCCAGATGAGTTTGCCAGTTGTTCCATAGCATTAGCATGGAGAGCGAAAAAATCATTAGCAGGATCGTGCGTCGAATATCCATTCTTGCCCAATAAATGTGTAACCAGTCTCAAGAGGCTGGGAGTTTAGCTTTAATCAGTGTGATTGCGTGTCGTAATTGGTGGAACAGGGTCGAAGCCACCAGGACACCAGGGATGGCAACGTCCCAGGCGTCCCGCGGTCAGAAACAAACCCTTCAGCGAGCCGTGAAGCTCGATCGCTTCAATCGCGTAAATAGAACAAGTCGGGGTGAAACGACAAGATTGCCCAAACCAAGGACTTAAAAAGAATCGATAGGCCTTAATAGGCGCAATCAATAAACCCTTGATCATGTGCTGGCCTTGCTTGATAAACGCGCACGTGCAAAGTGCGCATCTGCCTCAGCACGAGCGGCTCGTTTTAGCAGCGTCAATGAGCAAGGCTCAATTTTTTTATGCAGGCGAAAAACATAATCCGCCACGGGTAGTTCAAGCCGGTGCAGACGAAAAGCCTCCCGAATCACTCTTTTCAGGGCGTTTCGAGTTGTTGCCAATTTGGCGTGCCGCTTTGCCATAATCAACCCAAGTCTCGCCGTCGATAAATCACCGGCTGGACCAATCGATTGATTCGTGATTTTCTGGGTGGACGCGGTAACGGCAAATAAAGCACCTCTACCTATTCGCCGACCAGACAATGCATCAGCGTATTCGGCGGGGAAATGCAAGCGCGCCGTTGGAGGGAACGAAGCGCTGGGCATTTTGATTGAGTCTAACAGTACTGGCGCGACGAGCGCCAGAACACGGAATTAGACTGCCAGACGCTTGCGGCCTTTAGCACGGCGAGCGTTAATCACTGCGCGACCGCCACGAGTCTTCATGCGAACACGAAAGCCGTGAGTGCGTTTGCGACGTGTAACGGATGGTTGGAAAGTACGTTTCATGATGGATAACCCAAATCAAAGAGCGAAAAATAACGGGATAAATCCCGGAAAGCCCTCCATTTCATCAAAAATATTCAATTTAGTCAAATATTTATAAGAGCAATTGGGAGTTTAGCGCATATCCGCCTGTGGATAACTTTCGATGGTCAGGGTAGAATCAGGGTTTAAATAGTGAGAAATATGAACGAGTTTTGGCTGTCCTGCGTGAATCGTCTCGAGCAGGATTTTCCCCCGCAACAAATCAGCGCTTGGATCAGGCCGTTGGTTCCGCTTGACTTTAACGAGTCTGAAGCGGTGTTGCGGCTATCGGCGCCAAACCGCTTCAAGCTTGATTGGGTGAAGAGAAACTTCTCAAATCAAATAGAACAATACGCAACAGATTGGTACAAAAGACCAGTCCGACTGCATCTTGAGTTAACCGCTAGCAATAGTGACACGACGGCATCTGTTGATAAGCCCAACGGTTCGATTGGATATTCTGCCCCAATGGGATTGGCAGCGCGCGTATCAGAAAACAATCACCTACTGGTTGCCACGCCCAACGAAGGGCATAAAGCGTCAGAGACAGCAGTGGTCAAAGCCGTAGATGAAAAGTCCCGCTTGAACACAGACCTGACCTTTGAAACTTTTGTTACTGGTAAGGCGAATCAGCTTGCTCGCGCAGCGGCGTTGCAGGTGGCTGAAAATCCAGGTATCTCTTATAACCCGTTATTTTTATATGGCGGAGTAGGCTTAGGCAAGACGCATCTGATTCATGCGGTTGGTAACGCAATGATGCAAGCGGGTGTCGGTAAAAAGGTGCGGTATGTTCATGCTGATCAATATGTGTCAGATGTTGTGAAAGCGTATCAGCGAAAAGCCTTTGATGACTTTAAACGTTACTACCATTCACTCGATTTGCTCTTAATAGACGATATTCAATTCTTTTCGGGCAAGAGCCGTACACAAGAAGAGTTCTTTTACGCTTTTGAAGCAATGGTCGCTCAGCGTAAACAAATCATCATTACGAGTGATACCTATCCAAAAGAGCTCGCCGGGATAGACAGTCGGTTAATTTCGCGCTTTGACTCGGGATTGACCGTCGCAATTGAACCGCCTGAATTAGAAATGCGCGTGGCAATTCTGTTGCGAAAAGCTGAAACAGAGGGTTTGGCAATGCCCGAAGAAGTGGCTTTTTTTATAGCAAAGCATTTGCGCAGCAACGTACGCGAACTTGAAGGTGCGCTGCGAAAGGTGCTCGCGTATGCCCGGTTTCATGGCCGAGAAGTTGTTAATGTTGATATTTGCAAAGATGCGCTGAAAGACTTGCTGTCAGTGTCGAGTGGTCAGATCACCGTCGAAAATATTCAAAAGACGGTGGCGGATTACTACAAAATGAAAGTAGCCGACATGTACTCAAAACGACGGCCAGCCAATATTGCCATGCCCCGCCAGGTGGCGATGTACTTGGCCAAAGAACTCACTCAGAAGAGTCTCCCCGAAATTGGGGATTTATTCGGTGGCAGAGATCACACAACCGTCTTGCATGCCGTGAGAAAGATAGCCGATTTGCGTTTGAAACAAAATGAACTTAACCATACGCTGCACGTACTCGAACAAACTCTAAAGGGATAATCGATGCAACTTGTACAGACCCCACGCGATGCTTTGCTCAAGCCACTCTCCACAGTGGCCGGGATTGTCGAGCGACGACATACCTTGCCGATCTTGGCAAACATACTTGTGCGCAAGCAGGGCGGCAGAGTATCGTTTATCGCGACCGATCTTGAGGTTCAAATCACGACGCATGCTGACTTTGGTGTCGGCGCCGACGATGAGTCTCTGACGGTTGCTGCGCGAAAACTGGTCGATATTCTCAAAGCGCTTCCCGACGTGGGCGATGTGAAACTATCAACTGCCAGCAGTAAGTTGGCCGTGCAATCCGGCAAGAGCCGTTTTTCACTGCAAACATTGCCAGCGAATGATTTTCCGGTGATGTCGCAACCAGAACGTTGGGATGTTTCGCTTTCACTGCCACGCAAAACGCTCAAACACTTGTTCAATATGGTTCATTTCGCCATGGCGCAACAAGACATTCGCTATTACTTGAATGGGATGTTGCTGGTTTTCGAACCCGGCTTGCTTCGCGCAGTGTCGACGGATGGTCACCGTTTGGCTCATGGATCAACGCCCGCTGATGGCATTGCCCAGCTGACGGAAGTGATTGTGCCCCGTAAAACAGTGCTGGAAATGCAACGTCTTCTTGACGAAAGTGATGAGCCTGTGACGATTGATGTCGCGCCTGGTCAAATCCGCTTTTCTTTTGGTCATGTTGAATTGGTGTCGAAACTTGTCGAGGGAAAGTTCCCAGACTTCAAGCGCGTCATCCCGTCGAACTACAACCGCCACTTTGATGTTTCGCGGGAAGTGTTACAAGGAAGTTTGCAGCGCGCCGCTATTTTGACTTCTGAGAAGTTTCGCAGCGTTCGGCTGCAGTTAGGTCAAAATTTGCTGAA
This sequence comes from Jezberella sp., assembly GCF_964834465.1. Taxonomy (NCBI): domain Bacteria; kingdom Pseudomonadati; phylum Pseudomonadota; class Betaproteobacteria; order Burkholderiales; family Alcaligenaceae; genus Jezberella; species Jezberella sp. The sequence continues at coordinate 128,379 of NZ_CBAZRM010000011.1, read as the reverse complement.
GATATCTTCAACCAATGCAGAGCAAGAAGAGGCACAAGAAGAGCTGGACATCGATTATGGCCATGAGGCTTTGGATGTTGGCTTTAATGTGAGTTATCTGCTCGATTTCTTAAGTAACGTCAAAGCCGAAACCATACGTTGGTCAGTGATGCCTGATGCGAACGCATCGGCGTTGATCACACTGCCCGATGAAGAGTCTTTCAAGTACGTTGTTATGCCAATGCGGATTTAAATAAAAAATGTCTGAAGAAAAGCAGTTGCCAGTAGACAACGGTGATTACGGCGCCGATTCAATCAAAATGCTTAAAGGCCTTGAGGCCGTTAGAAAGCGCCCGGGCATGTACATCGGCGATACCTCTGATGGCACAGGGTTGCACCATATGGTGTTTGAGGTTGTTGATAATGCAATCGATGAGTCTTTAGCCGGTCATTGTGACGACATCGTCGTCACGATTCATACCGACAATTCGATCTCTGTCACCGACAACGGACGTGGTATCCCGACGGATATCCATAAGGAGGATGAGTTTGGTCGCAGTGCCGCTGAGATTGTGTTGACTGAATTGCACGCGGGTGGCAAGTTCGACCAAAACTCATATAAGGTTTCTGGTGGTTTACACGGCGTGGGTGTGTCCTGCGTCAACGCTTTGTCGTCTTGGTTAAAGCTGACGATTCGTCGTAACGGTCAAGTCCATCAAATGGAGTTTCATCAGGGCGTGCGTGTGGCGCCCTTGGCAGTGATAGGTGCGACAGAAAAGCGAGGGACGGAAGTTCACTTTTTGGCAGATACCGAAATATTCAACAACGTTGAATATCACTACGAGATTCTGTCAAAGCGGTTGCGCGAGCTTTCCTTCTTGAACAATGGTGTCAAGATCCGTCTGATCGATCAGCGTCAGGGCAAAGAAGAAAACTTTGCTTTCTCAGGCGGTGTGAAAGGCTTTGTTGAATACATTAATCGCACGAAAACGGTGTTGCATCCGAATGTTTTCTCAGTGAGTACAGAGTCAAATGCCGGCGGTACGTTAGTTGGTGTTGACATTGCGATGCAATGGAACGACAGCTACAGCGAGCAAGTGCTGTGCTTTACCAACAACATTCCGCAGCGCGACGGTGGTTCTCATTTGACCGGGCTGCGTGCGGCGATGACACGCATTATCAACAAATATATTGCTGATAATGAAATGTCCAAGAAGGCAAAAGTCGAGACCAGCGGCGACGATATGCGCGAGGGGCTAACGTGTGTATTGTCGGTCAAAGTCCCCGAGCCTAAATTCAGCAGTCAGACAAAAGAGAAACTGGTATCGAGCGAGGTAAGACCAGCGGTAGAAGAGGCTGTCGCACGCACGCTAGAGTCGTGGTTGTTAGAAAACCCAAATGATGCGAAAGCGTTATGTGGCAAAGTCGTGGAAGCGGCTCGTGCACGTGAGGCTGCCCGCAAAGCTCGCGAGATGACACGACGTAAGAGCGTGCTTGAAGGGGCTGGCTTGCCCGGTAAGCTTGCTGACTGCCAAGAGAAAGATCCTGCGTTGTGCGAACTCTACATCGTTGAGGGTGACTCAGCAGGTGGTTCGGCCAAACAAGGCCGAGATCGTAAGTTTCAGGCAATCTTGCCTTTGCGCGGTAAGGTATTGAACGTAGAAAAAGCACGTTTCGATAAGTTGATTTCGAGCGAACAAATCACCACGCTGATTACGGCACTCGGGACCAGTATCGGCCCCGACTTCAACGTTGATAAGTTGCGATACCATCGCATCATTATCATGACCGATGCGGACGTTGACGGTGCTCACATCCGCACGTTGTTGCTGACGCTGCTGTATCGCCAGATGCCGCAGTTGGTCGAACGCGGTTATATCTACATTGCACAGCCACCACTCTATAAAGTGAAGGCTGGTAAGGATGAGCGCTATCTCAAGGATGAGGTCGAAGAAACGCAATATATGTTGCAGCTTTCATTGCGCGATGCTCAGCTGATCCCCGCAGAAGGCGCTGCACCGATCGCTGGCGCGGCACTCGTCGAGCTCGCCCGTCAATATGTGATGGCCGATGGTGTTATCGCTCGGCTGTCACGTTTCATGGATGTGGCAACGCTATCGGCGATTGTTGGGGGCTCAACGATTGAGCTCGATACGCTTGAGCGCGCGCAAGCCAGCGCCACCCGTTTACAAGCTGCGTTGCAAGATCCGTTGTTGCCCAATCAGGTCGAAGTAACTGCCGAATACCATGTTGCTAGCGAAGCGAATCGTTTGGTGATTCGTCGTAAACATCATGGCAATGTACGTGCAACAGTGCTCGATAATGACTTTGTCGACGGTGCTGATTATGGCGTGTTGGCTCGCGCTGCGGCCACCTTCCAAGGGTTGATCGGCAAGGGGGCAATCGTCGCAAGAGGCGAGGGCGATAAGCGTAAAGAATCAATGATTGGTGATTTCCGCGAAGCGATGCAGTGGTTGCGCAGTGAAGCTGAGCGCAACGTGACCAAGCAACGCTACAAGGGTCTGGGCGAGATGAACCCATCACAGCTCTGGGAGACCACCATGGATCCGACTGTGCGTCGCTTATTGCGTGTACAGATCGAGGATGCGATAGCAGCTGATGCGATCTTTACCACGTTGATGGGTGACAACGTTGAGCCAAGACGGGCGTTCATTGAAACGCATGCACTGCAGGCGGCAAATATCGATGTGTAAAATACCCAAAAATAACTTAATAAGGACATGTCAACATGGCTAAGTACTTATTCGTTTATCACGGGGGTCAGCAAACGACCAACATATGTAAGAGAGCACGTTAGTGACGCTGTTCGCCGAGGCAACGTACAGCCTGGCGCGTGGCGTCAAAAAAACGGGGCTGAAATATTTTCAGCCGTCATCACTTTCTGGGTTGTGGGTCGCTCTAAGACTCGCTGTAGGTAAGGGCCGAGGTGAGCAAAATCGCGGGCCCTTCCATCAGTGAAGCCTCGTGTCCAGCGGCAAAGCGTAAAGACATAGGGATCTAGCGCCGAATAAGAAGCCCCGCCAAACCATCGCCCGCCGTGACGTGCAAGCTCAGCATCCAACAATTTCAACAAATCAGTCACTTTTAATTGTGCACGTAGTCTGAGTTGCGTCGCGCCATCAATGTTATCTTGTGCGACCCACCGCTCAGGATAAAAGAACAAGCCTAAGGTCGGTTGCAGCGTGTTGGTTAACCACATCAACCATTTGTAAAAGTGCGCGCGTTCAAGAGACCCAACTGCCGGTGCAAGACCTGCATGCTGGTTGGCATCACAAAGATAAAGACAAATTGCGGCCGTTTCATAGAGGGTAAGATCGCCGTCTTCCAATACCGGCAATAAGCCATTTGGATTCATCCTCAAGTAGGGTGCCCTTTTGTGCGCATCAGCGGCTCGGTCAACGAGCACCAATTCAAAGGGAACATCCAGTTCCCGCAATAACATGTGGGGAATCATGGCCGCCGTGCTGGGGTAATAGTGCAGACGAATCATTTGGTCGTTTCCTATGGTCAAGTCAGTCATTGGAATAGAGTTTTTGGTGCAATAACGCCAAACCCCAGCATGACGGCAAGCATCACGACGGCGCAGTTGACGAGAGCTGGATAAACCACGAATATCTCAATATAAGGGCTAAATAAACGGTCGACAGCGATCCACTCTCAATGGGTTGTTGATCACCACCATAAAGGAGACTAAAAAATGGCAACAAAACGTTGGGTCAATCGCCCAGAGGGTTCAAGCTGGGGCGACTTTGGTGAGGATGATCAGCGCGGCAAAATGAATCTGCTGACGCCAGAGAAAGTGCTGCAAGGAGTGGCTGAGGTTAAAGAAGGCAAGGCATTCATGCTTTCTTTGCCACTCGACTTGCCCGGGGGCAACGTATTAAATCCTCGTCGCTATCCACCCGTATTGCGTCCAACACTGCGTGAAGGACGGCCTAACATGAACGTCAAACTTTTTGACTTCAACAAGGATCAGACAGATGTCGTGAGCGATGACTTGGTCGTCATGCATTTGCAATATTCAACCCAATGGGACAGCCTGGCACACGTCGGCTCGATGTTTGATGCTAATGGTGATGGTATCCCCGAGGCAGTCTATTACAACGGCTATCGTGCCGGCACCGATGTGGTGGGCCCGGAGAACGCAGAAGATGCTGGCTATGCGGGGGCTGGCAGTCAGGTTAGTACCTCTTACGCAAAAGCGTTGGGCATTCAGAACATGGCCGAGACCTGTGTCCAAGGACGTGGTGTCATGATCGATCTACGTGCCAACCTGGGTGACGCGCGTACCAACGTGGGCTACGACGACATGATGCGCATTCTTGAAAAAGATAAAGTCGTTATTGAGAAAGGCGATATGGTTTGTTTGCATACCGGTTTCGCCCAAGCGCTGATCGAGATGAAAGGTAACCCGGACGGACACAAACTCGAAAACAGCTATGCTGCGCTGGATGGTCGTGATCAGAAGTTACTGAAGTGGATCACGGATAGTGGCTTAGTTGCCTTGATTGCGGATAACTATGCGGTGGAAGCGCACCCTGCTACGAGTCATATCGGCTGCTGTGCGATTCTGCCGCTACATGAGCATTGCTTGTTCAAGCAAGGCATCCACCTCGGTGAGATGTTTTATCTGACGGAATTGGCGAATTGGTTGAGAGCCCACGGCCGCAATCGATTTTTGTTGACCGCACCGCCCTTGCGTTTACCCGGTGCCGTTGGGTCACCCTCATCCGCTGTTGCAACAGTTTAGATTCGAATGAAAAGCAGCATACGGATTGGGTCAGGCGCAGCCTGGTGGGGTGATCGAGTAGAGCCGGCGGCACTCAACGCAGAAAAAGGTGACTTGGATTATCTGTGTTTTGAAACCATGGCGGAAGCAACCGTGTCGGCTGCACAAGTTCGTGCACGGCGTGATCCGAGCTTTCCGGGTTATGACACGTATCTCGATGACAGAATGCGTGCCGTGTTGCCGGCGTGCATGAAACGTGGCACCAAAATCATTACCAATCAGGGATGGATCAATCCGGATGCGGCAGCAGAGCGAGTCGTGCACTGGTTGTGTGAGTTCGGTTACCCAGGCGTCAAGGTTGCTTCGGTGAACGGAAGCTTGATTACAGAGCGGGTGTTGGAGTTGACGGACACCATTCTTGAAAACGGTATGCCAACCGCAACACTTACCTCGACGCTGATTTCGGCCGAAGCATACTTAGGGGCAGAACCGATTGTTGAAGCATTAACCCGAGGCGCCCACATCGTCATCACGGGTCGAGTGGCTGACCCATCTATTTTTCTGGCGCCGATGATGTTCGAGTTCGGGTGGGATCCGCTGGATCACAAGAAGCTTGGACAAGGGACGGGCATTGGTCATTTGTTGGAATGTGGCGCACAGGTTACTGGTGGTTACTTTTCTGATCCAGGTTTTAAAGATGTGCCGACCCCTTGGGATTTTGGCTTTCCTATCGCGGAAGTCTCGGCGGATGGCGTTTGTGTGTTGAGCAAAGTTGAGGGAACCGGTGGCGCCATTACCCTTCAGACGGTCAAAGAGCAGATGCTCTACGAGGTACACGATCCGGCAAACTATTTAACGCCTGATGTCGTCGTTGATTTTACGAGCGCACGCATCGAAGTCGTTGGGCCAGACCGAATACGGGTATCCAATATTGGTGGTAAACCGCGCACGCCAACGCTCAAAGTCTCGATGGGATGCACTGAGGGTTATATCGGTGAGGATATGTTCTTTTATGCGGGGCCTGGCGCGTTAAGGCGTGCTCAGCTGGCGAAAAAAATACTTGAAGAACGATTCAAGATCGTCAAGCTGCAGGCGGAGGATGTTCGCATCGACTATCTTGGTCTGAATGCGATACATGGTGAGGCCACACCGCAGCATGCCCCAGAGCCGTATGAGATTGCCGTGCGTGTGGCGGCTCGCACCAAGACTCGCGAAGAAGCCGCGAAGGTCGGCCGGGAAGTGGATGGCATGGCAGTCTCAGGGATTGCACACACCGGTAAACGAGTACCCCACCAAGATCGTACGAGAGAAGTCATTGGTGTTTGGTCAAGTCTGGTTGATCGAACAAAGATTGTCCCCAGTGTTCGTTATTTTGAGAGCTAAGCCCGATGAAAGTAAAGCTGCAACATATTGCGCATGCACGATCAGGTGATAAAGGGGACACGTCGAACATTGCGGTGTTCGCTTATCAACCAGCGTTCTATCCTTTGTTAAAGGACCAACTAACGGCCGAGCGGCTGAAAGCGTTTTATGCTGGCGCAATCAAGGGGGTGGTCACGCGTTACGAAGTCGATAATATCGAAGCGTTGAACTTCGTTTGTCAGGGCGCGTTGGGCGGTGGAGTGTCGCGCAGTCTATGTCTGGATAACTACGGTAAAGCATTATCAGCCGCTATTCTTGGGTTTGAGATTCAAGTACCAGACAGTTTAAAAACAATACTGCAAGCTCAGCATCTGCTCGACCGATAGATTGAGGGGTGTCATGAAACATCATAAAAATTGGATTCGTTCGAGCAAGGCTTGCGGTTGCTATGCGATCCAAAGCGCTCTGACACTATGCTTGATGTTGGTCCTGCCGTTTGCCGTGGCGCCTGCGCATGCAGAAAGTAGCGACAAACCGATTCGCTTGATTGTCCCCTATCCCGCTGGGGGCACGACCGATTTGCTCGCCCGTGCCATTGCACCGCGCATGGGTGAACAGCTGGGTCAGACCGTCGTGATTGAAAACAAAGCCGGGGCAGGCGGTGTCATTGGTGCACAACAAGTGGCGAAGTCGGCGCCGGATGGATTAACGCTTGTCTTTGTGAGCGTTGCCTCTCATGGCATTATTCCTGCACTACAAGACCCGCCGCCCTATGATCCCGTGAAAGACTTTGCTGCGATTACATTGGTGGCAAATACGCCTAATGTCTTAATGGCCACACCCGATTTCGCGGCTCGAACGGTCGCAGAGCTCATTACTCTCGCAAAAGAAAACCCAGGCAAAATTAACTTCGGATCGACCAGTCATGGCGGTTCGCCGCATATGAGTGGTGAGTTATTAAAGTTGATGGCGGGGATTGATCTTACACATGTCCCTTACAAAGGTGGCTCACCGATGTTGATAGATTTGATGGGTGGCCAGATACCGATCGGTTTTGACAACTTGCCTTCTTCAATGACTTATATCAAGTCGGGCAAGGTGAGGGCGCTGGCTGTGACAACGGCTAAACGATGGCCAGGTGCCCCAGAGATTCCCACCATGTCTGAGGCTGGTGTATCTGGTTATGAAGTCTCGGCTTGGTTTGGCTTGATGGCACCGGCGGGCACACCCAAAGCAATCATCGATGGGCTTAATGCGGCGGCCGTCGCAGCGCTTAAAACACCAGAAATTGAAAAGCTTTTCTATGATCAGGGCGCCGAACCCGTGGGCAACTCGTCCGACGCGTTTGAGCGTTTTCTGGCACAAGAGCGGGAGAAGTGGGCCAAACTTGCTCAGTCTAATCATATTCACTTGAATTGATCTCATGCCACTGACGCAACACACGTGGGCAATACGCCGGTGAGTAGCGCCTACATCACAGGTGTAGGCAACACCCCATTTGGCCGGTTGGAAGGTCAAGACGCTATCGGTTTGATGGCGCAGGCGGCGAGTGCTGCTTTGCGATCGGCGCAAATTCAAAGACACGATATTGACGGTGTCTTATGCGGGTATGCAACCACAATGCCGCATTTGATGTTGTCGACCTTGTTTAGTGAAAAGTTTTCTTTACAACCTACTTACTGCCACAGCGTGCAATTGGGTGGCGCGACCGGGGCAGCCATGTTGATGTTGGCCAGAGAGTTGGTGGCCAATGGACGATGCCGTCATGTACTGGTGGTTGCAGGTGAGAATCGGTTGACGGGCCAGACGCGAGATAGCTCAATCCAAACGCTCGCCCAAGTCGGAGACGCGGATTTCGAGGTGCGCAATGGGGTGTCAGTGCCAGCCTATTATGGATTGATGGCATCCCGGTACCTGCACCAGACTGGCGCGACCGCACAAGACTTGGCGGCGTTTGCGGTGTTGATGCGAAGCCATGCGGCAGGCCATCCCGATGCGCATTTGACCTCGCCCATCACCGTGGCGGACGTGTTGGCATCCAAAACCATCGCTGCGCCTTTAAAGCTGTTGGATTGCTGCCCCATTTCGGACGGGGCAATAGCAATCGTGGTTTCTGCAGCGCCGAGAGATACCATGCCAGTTAAGATTGCGGGCGCTGGTCAAGCGCATCTGCATCAGCACGTCACCGCAATGGTCGATGTGTTGCATACTGGCGCAGCACAGGCGGCTCATCAGGCGTTTGCCCAGGCGGGTTTGACCACCAAAGACATCGATTACCTGGGTGTCTATGATTCGTTCACCATCACTCTCGTGATGTTGCTCGAGGAAATAGGCTTTGCTTCACGTGGGGGCGCAATAAACAGGTTGCATGCCGGGGATTTTTCGCGACATGGCTGCTTACCGTTGAACATGCACGGGGGCCTGCTATCTTTTGGTCATTGTGGTGTCGCAGGTGGCATGGCGCATGTTGTGGAGGCCTGGCGACAATTGAATGGTATGGCTCAAGATCGTCAAGTTAAGGTGCCAACCCACGCTTTTATTCATGCGGACGGAGGCATCATGTCTTCACATGTCAGTTTGATTTTGTCACGAGATTGTTGATGGTGTCTCAGGTAAAAGCCTCTTCTGCCTTGGCACAGCCTTTTCTTGACGGGCTCTCACGACGACGTCTGATGTTTCAGCGGTGTACCGTGTGTCTGAAGACCCAAACGCTTGCGAGATACGCTTGCCAGTTTTGTCAGGCCGAGGCCCTGGATTGGAGAGAGTCTGAGGGCTTGGCGACGATTCATAGCGTGACGGAAGTGGGGCGTGCGCCAACAGACTCATTTAAAGCGCTGATTCCTTACGTCGTGGTGATCGCTTTGCTTGAAGAAGGTTTTAAAGTCATGGGTCACGGGCAGTCTGGCCTTCAAATAGATGATCCTGTGCGCGCTGATTACATTGAACATGAGGGGCAGGTATTACTGAAATTTGTGCGCATTGAGCAAGGCTGATGGTACCGTCTCACCATCCAGAGCCCGTCTCCCAAAGTACGGGTTCTGCGATTGCGTTGGCTTTGCGCATTAAATCCAGCAACGGAAACGCGCGTTGCCTTAAACTAACGGGTAGCTTTAGCGGGTGGCGTGGCAGGTCATCGTCATCCTCGTCAAGCGCTGGCTCCACTGAGATGGCGACTTCCAGCCGTTTGATGGCGTCAGGTAACTGATCTGCGCTGAAGACGCCGCGGACAGGCAAGGGCTCTTCAAGGATCTTACCGGCCAGCGCCAAAATAGGCTTAGCATGTTCGCCCAGCATCAGTACATTGAGCCCTGCCTTACTACTGAAAGTGACTAGCATTTTGTTCTCCCGATTGAACCAACCTTACACCAAATGAGTCGAAAGTCTGTAAAACCAATTCAGGCTATGATTTCAAGCTTCTCATTGCGGTACTTCACACTATGCTCCGCGAGCAAAAACAACAATTAATTCATTGCCTACAGGCCGCTGTCCATCGCGTTTTGCCGGATGCGCAGCCTAACGTCTCGCTTGAACGCCCCAAAATCGCCGCCCATGGTGATATCGCCACGAATATTGCAATGCAGCTGGCTAAACCGGCCAAGCTCAATCCCCGCGATCTTGCCCAACAGATCATCGATACGTTGATGGCGGATGAGCGTGCCCAAGCGATGATTGAGTCTGCCGAATTGGCGGGACCAGGGTTTATCAATTTTCGGTTGACACATCAGGCGCGAGTGGCGGTCTTGCCCGTTATCACCGCCCAGGGCGACGCTTACGGACGAGCCCCTCGCAAAGCCGAAAAAGTCATGGTTGAATTCGTTTCGGCAAATCCAACAGGGCCTCTGCACGTGGGCCATGCGCGTCAAGCCGCACTCGGTGATGCGCTGTGTCGTATTTTTGACGCGAGTGGGTATGACGTTAGTCGTGAGTTTTACTATAACGATGCTGGCAATCAGATTCACAATCTAGCGATCAGCGTGCAGGCGCGCGGGCGAGGGCTTCAGCCTGGCCCGTTGGATCAGCCTCATCCAGATTGGCCGGCCGATGGATATCGTGGCGAATATATTGTCGATATTGCACAGGATTTTGCCGCCAAAAAAACGGTCACAGCCAGTGATGGCTTACCCGTCACGGCTAATGGTGATCTCGACGACCTCGATAACATCCGTCGTTTTGCGGTTGCTTATTTGCGCCGCGAACAGGATCTTGACTTGCAGGCGTTTGGCTTGGCGTTTGATAACTACTATCTTGAAAGCTCTCTCTACACCAGCGGCCGTGTTGACGAGACCGTCAATCAGTTAATTGCCAGCGGTCATACCTATGAAAATGAGGGTGCACTATGGTTGAGAACAACCGAGCTCGGAACGGGCGATGACAAAGACCGCGTGATGCGCAAGTCTGAAGGTGGTTATACCTATTTTGTGCCCGATGTTGCGTACCATGTCAGCAAATGGGAACGTGGTTTCACTCACGCCATCAATATTCAAGGTAGTGACCATCATGGCACAGTCGCTCGTGTGCGGGCTGGTCTGCAGGCGTTGGACATGGGGATCCCAATGGATTTCCCATCCTATATCCTGCATAAGATGGTGAAGGTGATGAGCGGGGGCGAAGAGGTCAAAATCTCTAAGCGAGCCGGCAGTTATGTGACCTTGCGTGACCTGATCGATTGGGTGGGGCGCGATGCCGTCCGTTTCTTTCTGATTCAACGGCGCGCGGATACCGAATTCGTTTTTGATGTGGATTTAGCAAAATCGCAAAGCGAAGAAAATCCTGTTTATTACATTCAGTATGCCCATGCTCGAATCTGTTCAATGCTGTCTCAATCAGGGACTGATGCGTTAGCGCGTCATGCGGCACCGCTGACATTATTGGTAGCGCCAACCGAGTTGTCATTGATGCAACGGTTGGCCGAGTTTCCGGCACTGATTGAGCAAGCGGGCACAGAATTGTCACCGCATTTGCTGGCGTTCTGGCTACGCGACTGTGCATCTGATTTTCATGCGTTTTACAATGCAGAAAGGGTGCTCGTCGACGACGTTGAACTTAAATGTGCGCGCTTACGATTGGCTGATGCGACCCGGCAGATACTGGCGAATGGCTTGGCGTTATTAGGTGTTTCTGCACCTGAACGGATGTAAGATTGAGCCATGGCGAATAGAAGATCTTCAGGTGGTGGCAGGCGCGGTGGTAGCGGCATCATTTTTGGTGTGCTCGCTGGGTTGTTGATGGGTTTAATGATCGCGGCCACTGTTGCGTATTACTTGAAAAAATCGCCGTTGCCTTTTGTCGATAAAGTCAGTCGTTCCCCAGATAAGAGTTCGATCTCTGGATCTGTCGCGGAGGCGCCCGATCCAAACGCAGCTTTCGGCAACAACACCGTGGGTAACCCTGACGTCACTGCGCCCATCGATGTGCCAAAAGTCTCTGAGCAATCCGTGGCACCGACGGCGTCGTCTGCTGCCAACAACACGCCTGGTGAGACCAAAGACGAGCTAGGGGCGTTAATTGCCACGCTGCAGCCTGTGCCCTCAAATTCGAATCGAGTGCCAAGTTCGACACCAAGTTCGCGCGATACAGTTGCTAAGATTGAGGTGCCAAAATCAGAGCCGACTAAACCTGCCGACTCGAATGCGACGTCAGCAAACGGCCACTATTACTTACAGGTGGGTTCATTTAAAGTCGTGAGCGAGGCAGAGACCTTGCGGGCGAGACTCATTTTGATGGGGGTTTCATCCGAAATTCAACAGGCTGACGTCGGTGGCAGTCAAGTTCATCGGGTTCGCGTCGGGCCTTTCAGCCGGCTCGACGAAATGAATAAGGTAAGAACGAGGCTGGGTGAAGAAAAAATCCCCGCAGTGGTCGTTAGACAGTAACTTTTAAACCAGGTGACCGAAGATGAAGTTCAATATATTTTTCAGAGCGATAACCGTGTTGGCGTTTGCTGCAGCGACCTTGGTTGGCGGTTCGGCGATGGCTGCCGCAGATGCGGGCACCGTGGCGAAATACAAGAACATTGACCCACCACAGCGCACAGAGCCTGGCAAAATTGAGGTGCTCGAGTTTTTTGCCTACACTTGCCCACACTGCGCAGTCCTTGACCCTTTGCTACAAACATGGATGAAGACTTTGCCGAGCGATGTTGTCGTCACGCAAGTGCCAGTGGTCTTCAGTGCGACTTACAAACCGCTCGCACAACTTTACTATGCGCTTGAAGCGATGAATCGCCTTGATCTGCACCCGCTGGTATTTAAGGCAATTCACGAAGAGCACAAGCGCATCTTCACCAAGGCAGACATGGCTGACTGGCTTGTCACTCAAGGCGTTGATAAAGCGAAGTTCGAAGCAATGTTCGATTCGTTTGGCGTGCTATCCAAGACCGAACGAGCCGCGCGATTGTCGCAGTCGTACAACGTTGAAGGCACGCCCTCAATGGCTGTTGATGGTAAGTATCTGACGTCACCGTCTGAGGCAGGCGGTTATCAACAGACCATTGATGTGACCGCGGATTTAATTAAAAAGGTTCGCGGCCGTTAAATATCCCATTGCTCGATTTTGCCGAATGCCTGACTTAAATCTTCGATCAAATCAGTCGTTGATTCTAGGCCAATGTGCAAGCGGATGACGGCGTGAGGATTGTTTTTCCAGTAGGTGTGCGGGGCCAGCGATCCTGGCTCTACCCACTGCACGAGGCTCTCAAAACCACCCCATGAAAACCCGATGCCAAATAGCGTTAGCGCGTTGACGAATGGCTTGGCAGCTTCGGGGCTACACGATAGTTCAATGGCGAGCATCCCGTTTGATCCTGTGGCATCTCGCTGCCAAAGGGCATAGCCCGGGTCTTTATGCCAGGCGGGATGAAAAACACGGGCGACTTCCTGCCGTGAATCAAAAAACTGACAGATCTCGAGCGCATTCTTAGCGTGTTGCGGCATGCGAACGGCGATTGTTTTTACCCCGCGTAAGGCCAACCAGACATCATCCGCGCTGATCGAGTTGCCGATGGCATATTGCGTTTGGAATATCCGCTTGGCGAGCGCTTCGTTATTGGTCACGACAGCACCCAACATCACATCAGAATGACCAACCACGTATTTCGTACCCGCGATCACAGAAATATGGGCACCCAACGCGAGTGGCTTAAAGACGTATCCAGAGCCCCACGTATTGTCAGCGGCCAGCACGATGCCATGATCGTTCGCTATTTTGGCCAAGGCTGGTATATCGATCATTTCGAACAAAAGCGAACCAGGAGATTCAACATAAATCATTTTCGTGTTCGGTTGAATCATCGTCGCGACATCATCTCGGCCAGGAGAGAAGTAACTCGCTTTAATACCCAATCGGCTCAGCATGACCTGATCGAGGTTGCGAACCGGGGCATAGACGCTATCCGAGATCAGGACATGATCGCCCGTTTGCAGCATGGTCATGAAGAGAATGTTGATCGCAGCCAAGCCGGAAGGCGCGAGGCAGGTGTAGCAGCCGCCCTCTAATTGATTAAAGACGTCTTCGAGTGCTCGGTGAGTATCCATGCCGGATCGACCGTAGGTGATCGGGCGTTCACCCTTTTTTCTTCGCTCGACGGTTTCGTGCAGCCGATCAAGGTTTTCAAATCTGACGGTGCTTGTGCGCATGGCCGGTAGATTGACCGGTGCAGTGCCAGTCGCAGGATCAAAGGGCGCACTGCCAATGTGCAGCAACTGGGTATCAAGATGGTGAGTCACAGAAAGTCCTTAGGGGTCATTCGATAGGGCGTTAAATGCGTGTAAATCTGATGATGCCATCTTCATCGACGGTTCGCGATAGCTTGCCATCAAAATACAAAGCGTGCAGATGCGCAGTGGCTTCACCCATCGCGAAAGTGGTCTGGTGTAAATCAAGCTTGCGCTTGAACAACACCGGCAAAATGTCGTGCGTGCTTTGTGGGGTGACGCAGGCATCCAGCACTTCAGCGAGTCGGTCGCGGTGGTGCTCTTGTTGTTGCTTGACTCGCTCATGCATGCCGGTAAATGGCTTGCCGTGAGAGGGCAATACCAGGGTATGTTCGGGCAAAGGGTTGAAAGCTTCAATTGATCGCAAATAAAGCGGTAATGGATTGCCCATTGGCTCAATATCAAACACGCTGATGTTGGTTGAAATTCGAGGCAATAACATATCCCCTGAGATGAGTACCGCTAAATCTTGGCAAAACAGCGACATATGCTCAGGCGCGTGCCCGTAGCCAACGATGGTTTGCCAAGTGTGGCCCCCGATATCGATGGTGTCGCCGTCAAGCATGCGGATATAAGCATCGGGCACGCTTGGTACTAACCCACTGTAATACGTCGATCGGCCGCCCAATTGTTTGAGCGCGTCAGGATCTCTCAGCCCGTGGCTTGAAAAATGCGCTACGGCACTGTTACCGCCCGTGCCTGCGCCATTGGTGACCGTGCTCCAGAGTTTAGCGGTCATATAGTCGCTCATGCTCATGAACAGAGGCACGCCCCAGTGTTTACAAATCCAGTCAGCCAAGCCCACATGATCAGGATGCATGTGGGTACAGATAACGCGCAAGACGGGCAGGCCATCGAGTTGGGTTTCGAATAGCTGTTGCCAGAGCGCTTTGACTTCGTCGCGACCAATGCCGCAATCCACGATGGTCCAGCCATCTATCCCGTCAATGTTGTCCCGCAACAGCCACAAGTTGATATGATCGAGGACAAATGGCAAGGGCATTCTGATCCAGCGAACCCCTGGTGCTACCTCAACGGCGTGAGCGGGCTCTGGTAGTGTGTCGCCAAAGGGATAGTGCAATCTGCTTTCGAGTAGATTCATGAGGTGCTTTGTCTCTTTGCTGGCTCAGTTGGTTTGACCATGCGAATATTATTTCGAAACCCTACTATACCAATGCTTGCCCCATTGAAAATGCGAGGAGACTGCTATGCAATTGCCCGGCCTGAATTTTGAACTCGGACAAGATATCGACATGTTGCGCGAAGCGGTTCGAGACTTTTCAGAAAGAGAAATCGCCCCCCTGGCCGCAACCGCCGATAAAGATGATCAGTTCCCCATGCCGTTGTGGCGCAAAATGGGTGAAATGGGGGTGCTCGGGCTGACCGTGGGTGAGGAATATGGTGGGGCGAACATGGGATATCTCGCACATATGATTGCCATGGAGGAGATTTCTCGGGCCAGTGGTTCAATCGGCTTGTCGTACGGTGCCCATTCTAATTTGTGTGTTAACCAGATTCACCGCAACGGGACAGAAAAACAAAAGCGTCAATACTTGCCTCAGCTGATCTCCGGCGAGCATATTGGCGCCCTCGCCATGAGCGAGCCAGGTGCTGGGTCAGACGTGGTCAGCATGAAGTTACGTGCTGATCCCAAGGGTTCAGATTATGTGCTGAACGGCACCAAAATGTGGATTACGAACGGCCCAGACGCAGACACGTTGGTCGTTTACGCAAAGACCAATCCCGAGGCTAACGCGCGGGGGGTTACTGCCTTTCTCGTGGAAAAGGGGATGCCTGGATTCACTATCGCTCAAAAGCTCGACAAGCTTGGGATGCGGGGTAGTCACACGGGTGAGCTCGTCTTCGAGAACTGCCTGATCTCTGGTGATCAAGTGCTCGGCGAGGTCAATGGCGGGGTCAAAGTGTTGATGAGTGGCCTCGACTACGAACGTGCGGTCTTGACCGGCGGGCCGTTGGGTATCATGCAGGCGGTCATGGATCAGGTCATTCCTTATATTCACGATCGAAAGCAGTTTGGGCAATCGATTGGCGAATTTCAATTGATACAGGGCAAGGTTGCAGACATGTACACCACCCTGCAGGCATGCCGTGCCTTCTGTTATACGGTGGGTAAGAACCTCGATCAGCTTGGCGCTCAACATGTCAGACAGATTCGCAAAGACTGTGCGGCCGTCATTCTTTATTGCGCTGAAAAGGCGACTTGGCTGGCGGGCGAGGGCATTCAAATCTTTGGTGGAAACGGCTATATCAACGATTATCCGCTGGGCCGCTTTTGGCGTGATGCAAAGCTTTATGAAATCGGCGCTGGGACGAGCGAGATCCGTCGTATGTTGATTGGTCGTGAGCTTTTTAACGAGACGATGTAACCATTCATCAGCTCATCAGGCGGCGGTGCGCAAAAAATAGCAACGCAATGGACAACGCAGTGCTGCATGACTTCATGAATTTGTTTTAAATCAAAGGCTGATCAACATGCCCCCCATAGAGTCCAAAATTAATCCTCGTTCGGCCGAGTTCATTCAGAACGCCCAAAGTGTTCAGCGGCAGATCGATGACTTGAAGCAGAAACTTCAAGAGACTGCCAAAGGCGGATCGAGTGAGGCTCGCGCCAAACATGTGGGGCGCGGCAAGCTGCTACCGAGGGATCGTGTGCATCAATTGGTTGATCCCGGATCGCCGTTTCTCGAGCTGTCGCCGTTGGCAGCGCACGGTATGTATAACGGCGAATCGCCTGGGGCTGGGATTATTACCGGCATCGGGCAGGTGTCTGGCACTCAGTGTGTGATTGTTTGTAACGATGCCACGGTTAAGGGCGGTACCTACTACCCGTTGACGGTAAAAAAGCATTTGCGCGCGCAAGAGATTGCTGAGCAGAATCATTTGCCGTGTATCTATCTGGTGGATTCAGGGGGGGCAAATCTGCCCCAGCAAGAAGACGTCTTTCCAGACCGAGAGCATTTTGGGCGGATTTTTTACAACCAAGCCAATTTATCGGCCAAGGGCATCGCGCAGATCGCAGTTGTGATGGGCTCTTGCACCGCAGGGGGGGCCTATGTACCAGCGATGAGCGATGAATCCATCATTGTGCAAAATCAAGGCACAATTTTTTTAGGTGGCCCACCGCTCGTGCGTGCGGCGACTGGCGAAGTCGTCACCGCAGAGGATCTCGGGGGCGGCGACGTTCACACCCGTTTATCGGGCGTTGTCGACCACTTGGCAGCCAACGATCAGCACGCACTGCTATTGGCGCGCAACGCGGTGGCCCGCTTGAACAAGCAAAAGCCGGCCCAACAGGTACTGCGTGAGGTCGTGCCACCCAAATACGATCCACAAGAAATCAACGGCATCATCCCCTCGGATACGCGTAAACCTTACGACGTCAGAGAGATCATCGCGCGTATCGTTGATGCGTCTGAGTTTGATGAATTCAAGGCACGCTTCGGCGCGACTTTGGTGACCGGGTTTGCTCACATTCATGGCATGCCTGTCGGCATTGTGGCCAACAACGGGATCCTGTTTTCGGAGTCGGCGCAGAAGGGTGCTCACTTTATTGAGCTGTGTGCGCAGCGCAAAATCCCATTGGTTTTCTTGCAAAACATCACTGGCTTCATGGTGGGCCGCAAATATGAAAATGAAGGGATCGCGCGGCACGGGGCAAAGATGGTCACCGCAGTTGCCACGGCGGCTGTGCCGAAATTTACGGTCTTGATTGGCGGCTCGTTTGGGGCGGGTAACTATGGCATGTGTGGGCGTGCTTTTGGCCCGAGACTATTGTTCATGTGGCCAAATGCAAGAATCTCGGTGATGGGAGGCGAACAAGCAGCCAGCGTGTTGGCCACCGTCAAGAGGGATGGTATCGAGCAAAAGGGCGGTACATGGACGTCGGAAGAAGAAGAGGCGTTTAAAGCACCGGTTCGTGAACAGTACGAGCGCGAGGGTCATCCTTATCATGCAACGGCAAGACTCTGGGATGACGGTGTTATTTTGCCCGCAGACACCCGTCGTGTGTTGGGCTTAGGTTTGTCGGCTGCCTTGAATGCGCCGATTGGTGACACGCACTTTGGCGTGTTCAGGATGTGATCGGCAAATCAAGGACTCGAAAAATGTTTCATACGCTATTGATTGCAAACCGCGGTGAAATCGCCTGCCGAGTCGCGGCGACCGCGCGACGGTTGGGCATTAAAACGGTTGCTGTGTATTCAGATGCAGATGCGCACGCCAAGCACGTGGCGAGCTGTGATGTTGCTATTCGCGTCGGCGCTGCAGCGGCCAGAGAGAGTTACTTGTTAGGGCAGGTCATTCTTGATGCGGCGCTTCAGACTGGCGCGCAGGCAATACATCCTGGATATGGGTTTTTATCTGAGAACGAGGCTTTTGCAAAAGCGTGCGCCGAAGCTGGCGTGACCTTTGTTGGACCGCCAGCAACGGCGATTGCGGCAATGGGTAGCAAGTCAGCGGCCAAAACCTTGATGCAGAAGGCGGGTGTACCACTTGTGCCGGGCTATCACGGCGATGAGCAAGAGGGATTGTTTCTCGCGCAACAAGCCCAGATGATTGGCTATCCTGTGCTGATTAAGGCAAGCGCCGGGGGCGGTGGTAAAGGGATGCGGGTCGTCAATAGTCGCGAAGGCTTTCAGGATGCCTTGGTCTCTTGTCAGCGCGAAGCGCTCTCGAGCTTTGGTGACGATAAGGTACTAATCGAACGCTATCTTCAAAAGCCTCGGCACATTGAAATTCAGGTATTTGCGGATCAGCACGGCAACTGTATTTATCTCTTCGAGCGTGATTGTTCGGTGCAGCGGCGCCATCAAAAGGTGATTGAAGAAGCGCCAGCGCCCGGGATGACGGCCGAACGTCGCCAAGCGATGGGCGAAGCTGCCGTTGCC
This sequence comes from Jezberella sp., assembly GCF_964834465.1. Lineage (NCBI taxonomy): Bacteria > Pseudomonadati > Pseudomonadota > Betaproteobacteria > Burkholderiales > Alcaligenaceae > Jezberella > Jezberella sp. The sequence goes on along the minus strand of NZ_CBAZRM010000011.1, from coordinate 109,669 downwards.
GCTGCCAAAGCGGTCAATTATGTGGGGGCGGGCACGGTGGAGTTTATTGTCGAGCCCGACGGTCGTTTCTACTTTATGGAGATGAATACTCGTCTGCAAGTCGAACACCCTGTCACTGAAATGATTACTGGCCTTGATTTGGTTGAATGGCAGCTCAGGGTCGCGGCGGGTGAACCTCTGCCGTTGACGCAGGCTCAGCTGCAACTGCGAGGACATGCGATTGAAGTGAGAATCTATGCAGAAAATCCTGACAACGGATTTTTGCCATCGATTGGCAAGCTTCATTATTTGGGATTACCTGATTGCGTCGCATTTACCCACGGGCATGTGCGTGTGGATGGAGGGGTCAGAACCGGTGACACGATTTCGACGTTTTACGATCCCATGATTGCCAAGCTGATTGTTCATGGGGACGATCGAGAGCAGGCAAGGGCTCGAATGCTGCAAGCGCTCGAGCGCACTCGGATTGTGGGTGTGCATACTAACGTTGAATTTCTGCGCCGATTGATGGCTAACCCCGCATTTGCAAACGCGCTACTGCACACGGGTTTGATCGAGCAAGAGCGCGAAACCTTGTTGCCAACCCGTTCGCTTGCTTCGGATCAGGCCTTGATTGTTGCGGCACTCGCCTTAAAAGAAAAGCAGGGATCAGTGCCTCAAGCATGGCAAGATCCCTGGTGCGACGACGGATCGTGGCGCGTGTCGGGCTTGGCCCCAAGACAGCTGGTGTTGATGGATGGAGACATTAAACGAGTTGTTAGCCTGACAGGCATCGGCGAGACATTGACGGCAACGGTAGATGACAGAACCATCAACTTTAGCTGGAGTTCGTCGCCTGATTTGCAAGCACCCGCTCAGGCGTTCAGGCTTGTCGTGGGCGATGGGCAATATCGTGCAACGGTGATTCAAGAGGCAGAGGTCGTGCATGTTTTTGATTCGTTGCGACAAATGACATTCGTGTCGGCAGACTCGTTGGCGCAGGCAAATCGAAGTTTGGATAGCGCTGCGGGAGGGTTGACCGCCCCAATGCCTGGGAAAATTATTGCCGTTCATGTCCACACGGGTAGTGCGGTTAAACCGGGCGATGCTTTGCTGGTGATGGAGGCCATGAAAATGGAGCACACCATTTCGGCAGCGGCAGATGGCGTGGTGGGCGAGGTCTATTTTGCTGTCGGTGATCAGGTCGCAGAAGGGGTGGCGTTGTTAAGCATGCAGCCATCGGCAGGATCAAATGTCGCATCTTAACCACGAGTAAAATATATTTTCAGTAGACGTTGTCTGCACAAGAATTTGAGCGTAAAGTGAAATTACAACAGCGGGAGTCCAATCCGGCTCCCGGTTTTTAAATAGGCGACCTCATGTTTGACATTCTGGTGTACCTGTTCGAAAACTATTACACCCCAGAGGCTTGTCCATCAGCTGATGTACTCGCTAAGCGCCTAGCGGCGGCGGGGTTTGAGCATGAAGACATCGACGATGCCTTGGGCTGGTTGATGGGATTAGCCGAGACGACAGAACAGTGTGTCGGATTGGCGCAATCCCCAGGCAGCGGCACGCGGGTCTATGCAGACACCGAGCACAGCCATCTCGGCTCAGACTCGATCGGATTCATCACGTTTCTTGAAGCAACCGAGGCTTTATCGCCCGCGTTGAGAGAGATCGTGATTGATCGAGCGATGGCAACGGCTGAGTCTCCTGTCTCGCTTGAGAAGATCAAGATCATCGCCCTCATGGTTCTCTGGAGCCAAGAAGCGGAAGTCGATCACTTGATCCTCGAAGAATTGCTGCGTGATGATGAAGACCGACTGTTGCATTGATTTGCTGCATTGACGGGCTTGCCGTACGTCGGACGTTTTGCGCCGAGCCCCAGTGGGCCTCTGCATCAGGGGTCTGCTGTGACCGCGCTGGCAAGTTATCTAGATGCCCGCGCGAGCGATGGCTTGTGGCTACTTCGGCTCGAAGATCTCGATACCCCGCGTAATGCCCCTGGCGCTGATCACGCCATCCTTGCGCAGTTGACCCGCTTGGGCATGCGCTGGGACGGCGAAATTCTGCGCCAATCTGCAAGGTTGCACCACTATCAGGCTGCGTTTGACCACTTGTCGGCACGACAGCTCGTCTACCCCTGCGGGTGTACTCGGCGCGAAATCGCCGATTCTGTGCTGCGCTTGCAAGGACAGTTTCCGGAGGGTGAGCGTCCTTATCCGGGCACCTGTCGCCACGGGTTGCTGCCGGGCCGTCCGGCGCTCTCATGGCGATTCAAGGTAGCTAGCGGTGTGACGACGTTTGACGATCGGCGACTAGGCAGGATGGAGCAGGATGTTGCGCAGGCCGTGGGTGATTTTGTCTTGAAACGCGCCGACGGAATTTGGGCCTATCAATTGGCCGTGGTCGTGGATGATGCCGCCCAGGGGGTGACGGCGATTGTGCGAGGCGAGGATTTGCTCAGTAGCACGGCAAGGCAGCGCCTGCTAAATGATGCTCTCGGTTATTCGCAACCGACGGTTTTGCATGTTCCTTTGATATTGGATGCGACAGGCCAGAAATTATCCAAACAGAATGGCGCTCAGCCATTCGACACGGAGAATCCAATAGAAACCTTACAAAAAACGTGGAAACTCTTAGGATTTGAGCCTATTCACGCTAAAACGCTTGAACTTTTTTGGCCTGAAGCTATCCGAATTTGGGGTCAAGCGTCACAACGTGCTAACTTGCACGGAAATTGATAACGCATTTATGATGCGCCCGGTATGCCTTGACCTATTTGGGTTAAGCATGCCTTAATGTGCGCCAAGCTCATCGGTGTACTTGGATAGACATGACAAAAACATTAATCATTGCTGAAAAACCCTCAGTCGCTCTAGACATCTCAAGGGCGCTGGGCGGCTTTACGCGTGAAGGCGATTACTTCGAGAGCGAAAAATATGTGCTTTCGTCGAGTGTCGGCCACCTATTGAGTTTGATTGCCCCGAATGATCCCGTCAAAGGTAAATGGAGCTTCGCCCATTTGCCCGTGATTCCCCCGCAGTTTGAATTGAATCCCTCTGATAAAAAGACCACCGAGCGGCTAAAGATGCTGGTGCGTTTGATCAAACGAAAAGATGTTGTCGCACTGATTAATGCTTGTGACGCGGGGCGCGAGGGGGAGCTGATCTTCCGTTACATCCAGCAATATTCAGGGCAGAACAAACCCGTGCAGCGGCTGTGGTTGCAGTCGATGACGCAAGACGCGATTCGCAAAGCGTTTACCGAGTTGCGTACTGACGAGTCGCTTAAACCGTTAGAGGCTGCGGCGCGGTCACGAGCCGAGGCTGATTGGCTCGTTGGTATCAATGGCACCAGAGCAATGACGGCGTTCAACAGCAAGGACGGTGGGTTTTTCAAAACCCCTGTCGGGCGAGTGCAGACACCGACACTGGCGATTGTGGCCAGGCGAGAAGAGCAGATCCGTCATTTCGTCTCTCGCGATTATTGGGAAGTTCGTGCAAGTTTCGTGGCAGCCGCAGGCTTTTACGAAGGCCGTTGGTTCGATCCGAAGTTTGCGAAGTCGGATCCGGATGACAAAGAACAAGTCGAATCGCGTCTCTGGACAGAAGCGGCAGCAAAAACCGTCGTGGTCGCGTGTCGTGGCCAGAATGGGGTCGTGACAGAAGAGGCTAAGCCCACCAGTCGAGGCGCCGACGCGCTGTTTGATTTGACCTCGTTGCAGCGTGCTGCCAACGGTCGGTTTGGATTCTCTGCTAAAACGACGTTGGCGCTTGCTCAGTCTTTGTACGAGCGCCATAAAGCGCTGACGTATCCGAGAACGGATTCTAAGCACCTGCCTGAGGATTACATCCCCACCGTGATTGAAACGGTAGGTGCGTTGTCACAAGGTGAGGGTGTTGCCCGTGGGTTGGCACCCCATGCCGCCAAAATTGCCAAGAACGGTTGGATCAAACCGAACAAACGGATTTTCGACAATACCAAAGTGTCAGATCACTTTGCGATCATCCCCACCTTACAGATCCCTAAAGAGTTAAGCGAGGCGGAAGCCAAGCTCTACGATCTCGTCGTGAAGCGCTTTTTGGCGGTGTTTTTCCCACCCGCGCAATACAGTGAAACGACGAGGATTACGGTCGTCTCCGGTCACCATTTTCAAACCAAAGGTAAAGTGTTGACCTCACCTGGTTGGTTAGAGGTTTACGGCAAAGAGGCCCAAGAAGAGGATGCCAACCTCGTGGCCGTCGCTGATCGTGAAACCGTTCGTACCGACGCAATCGACACAGTTGCATTAGTGACCAAGCCGCCTGCTCGGTACAACGAAGCCACCTTGCTATCGGCCATGGAAAAGGCTGGCAAGGATATCGAGGACGAAGATCTTCGTGAAGCCATGTCTGAACGTGGGTTGGGCACACCGGCTACCCGCGCGTCGGTGATTGAAGGTTTGATCAACGAAACGTATTTGCGCCGAGAAGGACGCGACCTAGTGCCCACGGCCAAGACTCGTCAGCTGATGACCTTACTCAAAGGCTTGGATGTGCACGAGCTCACGTCGCCAGAACTTACAGGCGAATGGGAGCATAAGCTCAAGCAAATGGAGCAGGGCCAATTAGCGCGCGATGTTTTCATGCGTGAAATTGCACAGATGACACAAGTCATTGTAAAGCGTGCGAAAGAATATGATCGTGACACGGTGCCCGGTGACTACATTACGCTGACGACCCCTTGCCCCAAGTGTTCAGCGGTAGTGAAAGAGAACTATCGTCGCTACGCATGCACGCAGTGCGATTTTTCGATCAGTAAACACCCAGGTGGCCGAACCTTTGAGCCTGCTGAAGTCGAAACGCTGTTGCGCGATAAGCAAATAGGGCCGATGCAGGGGTTCATCAGTAAGATGGGGCGACCCTTTGCCGCGATTCTGACCTTGGATAGCGAATGCAAACTCGCCTTTGACTTCGGTCAAAACGATGACGATAACGCTGAACCGGTAGACTTTTCTGGCCACACGCCGCTTGGCGCGTGTCCCAAATGTAGTGCTCGAGTGTTCGAACATGGCATGAGTTATTTGTGTGAGAAATCGGTCGGGCCTGAGCGCAGCTGTGATTTCAAATCCGGCAAGGTCATTCTGCAGCAAGAGGTCAGTGCCGAGCAGATGAGCAAATTGCTCGCGACAGGCAAGACAGACCTACTAGAAGGGTTTGTGTCTAGCCGCACGAACCGCAAGTTCAAAGCGTATCTTGCGCGCGGGGCAGACGGTAAAGTGAGTTTCGAGTTCGAGGCTCGCCCAGATCGACCCGCCCGAAAAACAGCAGCAAAAACAACGATAAAAACGGCAACCAAATCAGCGACTAAAACTGCTGCTAAGAAGGCTGCACCCAAAAAGGCAGCCGCAAAGAAGACCGCCGTGAAGAAGGCAAGCAAAACAGCAACGAAAAAAGCCACCAAAACAGTTGCCAAGAAAGCAACCAAGGTGGTGGCCGAAGTCGCCGGTGACGAATAAGGGATAATCCGTGAGCGTGCACGCAGAAGTTAAACGCCTGACCGTGCCCCAGTTGGTGGCATGCAAAGGTCATCGCAAAGTCGTCGCCTTGACTGCGCACAACGCATCGACGGCCAGAATCATTGACGATTACGTTGACTTTATCTTGATTGGTGATTCAACGGCGATGGTCGCCTACGGGCTACCTAATACCCTGTCGATCACGCTTGACCAGATTGCCCAGCATACCGCGGCAGTTGTCCGCTCGACGCATAGAGCGTGTGTCATTGCTGATATGCCCTTTGGCAGTTATCAAGAATCGCACGCACAGGCTTTCCGAAACGCAGCTGCTCTGCTCGAACAGGGCGCTGATGCGGTGAAGCTCGAAGGCGGTTCTGTCATGGCCACCACCGTTGAGTACCTGGTCGCCCGAGGGATTCCGGTGTTGGCGCATATTGGTCTAATGCCTCAGTACGTCAACACCATGGGCGGCTATCTCGCCCAAGGTAAGACGACTGAGTCTGCTCAGAGAATCATGGATGACGCCGTGACCCTGCATGAAGCGGGGGCCTTCGGCATTGTGCTTGAGGGGCTCGCTGAACCAGTGGCGGCAAAAATCACGGCCGAAGTGCCAACCTTAACGATCGGTATCGGTGCTTCTGTCGCCTGCGATGGACAAATTTTGGTCACCGAAGACATGCTAGGTCTCAGTGGCGCACGCGTGCCTAAGTTTGTGAAGCGCTACGCGAATCTTGAAAATGAAATGCGCGTTGCTGTCGAACGCTACGCCGATGAGGTACGATCGTCGAAATTTCCTGAGCTGCAACACTGTTTTGCAGTCAAAAAGGACTAAGCTGTCGTTCTCTTTACCGTTGAATCAAGCAAGTTGTCTCATGACTAAAATCGATAAGCCCTGGCACATTGTTCGTCAATCGAAGGTTCACGGACGTGGTGTATTTGCAGCCCGTAAGATACCTGCCGGCACTCGTATCATCGAATATTGCGGGAAAACCATCAGCGCTGCTGAAGCCGATCGCAGACATCCCACCAACCCTGACGATCCTTTTCACACTTTCTTCTTTTCCTTGAGTTCGGGCAAAGTGATCGACGGCAATGACAATGGCAACGATGCACGCTGGATCAATCATTCGTGTCAGCCAAATTGCGAAAGCAGTGAAGGCAAGGGTGGCAAGCGTGTCTATATTGAAGCCAAACAAGAGATCGCCCGTGGGGCGGAGCTGAACTATGACTATGGTTTGGTGATCGATGAAAAGCTGACCAAAACACTGAAAGCGCAATACGCTTGCCGCTGTGGCGCGGCGGATTGTCGCGGCACCATGCTTGCGGTGTCCAAGAAAAAAGCCCGTAAGAAAGTAACGAGCGAGGCATGACCAAGCAGGTTGCCCAGCAACGGGCGGGAGTGAGTCTGATTGGTGCGCCAACCGATATTGGCGCAAGCACCGTGGGTGGTCGTATGGGGCCTGAAGCATTACGTGTTGCTGGGATTGTGCAAGCGATCAGCCAATTCGGTCTGGTCGTGAACGATCGCGGCAACCTTGTCGGCCCGAACAATCCTTGGCAAGCACCGGTCAATGGTTTTCGCCACCTTGCCGAAGTCACCCGCTGGAATCAGCTGGTACACGACGCGGTTTACGACGAGTTGCAGGCGGGTCAAATCCCCATGATGCTGGGGGGCGACCATTGTCTGGCGATCGGATCGATCAGTGCAGTGGCGCGTCATTGCCGAGAGCAAGGCAAAAAATTGTTGATCTTGTGGTTTGATGCGCATGCTGATTTCAATACCGCCGCGCTGACGCCGAGCGGCAATATCCACGGGATGCCGGTCGCGTGTCTGTGCGGCATGGGACCGCAAGCACTGATTGAGATCGGTGGGCATATCCCAGCGCTACACCCCACCCAGATTCGCCAGATTGGTATTCGCAGTGTCGATCAAGGCGAGAAGCGTCTTGTGCATGACATCGGTATTGAAGTGTTTGATATGCGCTACATCGATGAGATGGGCATGCGCGAAACCATGAGCCACGCGCTCGCCGAGTTAGATGAAGGCACTCATCTGCATGTCAGTCTGGATGTTGATTTTTTAGATCCAGAAATTGCGCCAGGCGTTGGCACAACGGTCAGAGGTGGCCCAACCTATCGCGAGGCACAATTGTGTATGGAAATGATTGCCGACACCGGTCGGTTGCGATCATTGGATATTGTTGAGTTAAATCCCGCGATGGACGTGCGCAACAAGACAGCTGAATTGGCCGTGGACTTGATTGAAAGCCTATTCGGGAAAACGACGTTGATGCGGCATGATGCGCGCGATGGTTAAAAGCGAGGTTGTCTGTGCCTTTGCCTTAGTGGTGAGCAACTGAGCCTATGGCATGGTGCAATTCGTACCATCCAAAAACGAGCGCAGTGCATGCACCGATGGTCAAGATCGTGCGTAGCCGCAGCATCCACACGCTGATGAGTCTTGGTTGTTTTTTGTAAAGCATTAAATCCAGTGCCCACTGAAGTAGTAAGCCTGATGCAAGCAGGATTAAACCAACATCGGGGGTGACCATCAAGGCGAACCAGCCAATGAGGGCTGGGATGACACTCCAGAGAAACATCGCGTTGCGCTGTGCATCCGCCTCGGCGTGCGCAGCGATGCCCCACCAGAGCGCGCCCACAAAGCTCAAAATGAGGGCGCCGTAAGACAGCAACCCGAGTAATGCGCTGATCGGGTCAAGCCCTATATCATGCCCAGAGGCGATGGCGAGAAACCAGAAAGGAACGAGCCCCAGCAAACCAGGAATCAGAGCGGCAAGCGGAATACGACGTTGGCTGGTCAACCGTTCACTGGGTGTCATAGGTTTTTCGCAAAAAACATGAGTAAGATAACCGAATGAAGACAGAACTGAGAAACCTGGCGCTCGAGGCGTTGAGACAGCCTGATGCGCTTGGCAAAGCCCGCATTCTGTGGCTGATGCATGCTTCAATCCCCATTGATTTTAAGACAAGTATACCGACGCCAGAGGGTATCCCCGGGCGACCCTCGCTGACGCTGGTGCCGCCAGCACAATTGCCGCATCGAAGCGTCAATACGCTTGAGGGCAGGGCAGGGCTCATCCATTCGCTGGCTCATATTGAGTTCAACGCCATCAATCTTGCATTGGATGTCATTTGGCGCTTTGCCGAGATGCCAGAAGATTTCTATCGAGATTGGTTAACGGTGGCGCAAGAAGAGTCATTTCATTTCAAGTTGCTTAGCGATCACTTGAAGGGGATGGGCTACACCTATGGCGATTTTGCCTGCCATGATGGGTTGTGGGAGATGGCAGAACGCACGCAAGCAGATCTATTGGCGAGATTAGCGCTTGTCCCGAGGACCCTTGAAGCGAGAGGGTTGGATGCGTCACCGCTGGTGCGGCACAAGTTAGCCAGCGGGGGCGATAAGGCGGCCGCTGGCATTGTCGATATCATTTTGCGAGACGAAATTGCTCATGTCGCCACCGGTAACAAATGGTATCGCTATGTCTGCGAACAGCGTGGACTGGATCCCTTGACGACCTATGCCGACCTAGCACAAATGTACCGAGCACCGACGTTAAAAGGCCCCTTCAATCTTGACGCCCGACGGGCGGCAGGGTTTGAAGAGGCCGAGTTGCTGGCGTTGGAGTCAATCGCGTCAGGCCGTTAACCTAACGCACTGACAACTCACCTTGTCACATTGTGGCTTGGTGGCGGTTGACTGCACTTAAGACCGCGTTAAACGATGCGGTCACGATATCACGGTCAATGCCTACGCCGAAACCCGTATTGCCGTCAGCAATTCGAGCCTCAACATAGCAAGCCGCACGCGTATCCGTGCCAGTACCGATGGCATGCTCGTGATAGTCAACGATGCGAACAGGAAACCCCAAACAATCTACAAAGGCCGAGATGGCACCATCGCCACCACCGCGAAGCACACGACGTTCACCATCTACTTCGAACTCGGCTTCAATCGTAAAGCTCTGACCCGCCGCGGCCGAGGGATTGCCAGTGATGCTGTGTTTAATCAAACGCCAGGGCTTAGTCAACGTCAGATACTCAGATTGAAAAACGGTATGAACATCATCTGCAGTGACTTCGCGACCTGTCTCATCCGTGACCCGTTGAATCGCGCGACTGAATTCGATTTGCAGGCGACGTGGCAACACCAAACCATGCTCTTGTTCGAGCAGGTAGGACACCCCACCCTTACCTGATTGACTGTTGACGCGAATCACCGCATCGTAGTTGCGGCCCAGATCTGCTGGGTCGATGGGTAAGTAGGGGACTTCCCAGACCCCATTGGGGTCTTGAACAGCGAATCCCTTTTTGATGGCATCCTGGTGTGAGCCAGAGAAGGCGGTGAACACTAAATCGCCGACATAAGGGTGTCGCGGGTGGACGGGCAACTGGTTGCAATATTCAACGCAGCGGCGAACTTCGTCGATATCCGAGAAATCCAGACCGGGGTGAATGCCCTGGGTATAGAGGTTCAACGCGAGTGTCACGAGATCAACGTTACCCGTGCGCTCACCGCTGCCAAATAAACACCCTTCGACGCGGTCGGCACCTGCCATCAAACCCAACTCTGCTGCAGCAACGGCTGTGCCACGGTCATTATGAGGATGGAGGCTAACCACAATGCAATCGCGGTGCTTCAAGTGCTTGTGCATGTATTCGATTTGATCGGCATACATGTTGGGCGTTGTGGCCTCAATGGTCGCGGGTAAGTTGTAGACAATTTTTTTCTGAGGTGTCGGCTGCCAGACCTCGGTGACCGCGTTACAAACTTCGAGCGCGAAGTCAGGCTCAGTGGTGCTGAAGACCTCGGGGCTGTATTCGTAAAACCAATCCGTTTGCGGATACTTCGCCATCTCGGCCATGACACAGCGTGTGCCATCAATCGCGACTTGTTTAACCTCATCGCGGCTCATGTTGAATACGATGCGGCGAAAGCCAGGGGCACAGGCGTTGTACAAATGAATCATCGCTTGCTTAGCGCCCGCGGCTGACTCGACGGTGCGCGCAATGAGTTCTGGACGAGCTTGCGTCAACGCAATGATCGTAACGTCATCGGGTATCAGTTTGTCATCAATGAGTTTGCGTACGAAGTCGAAGTCTGTTTGTGACGCGGACGGGAAGCCAACTTCGATTTCTTTGAAACCAATCTTGATGAGCATGTCAAAAAAACGTAACTTGCGCTCGACGCTCATCGGCTCAATCAAGGATTGATTGCCGTCGCGCAGATCGGTGCTCATCCAGACAGGCGGATGAGTGATGCGCTTAGTTGGCCAGGTTCGTTCGACAAAGTCGTGCTCGAAGGGCTTGAAGGGAATGTATTTACTTGCAGGGTTGGAAAGCATAGTGACCTCGGATCATGACAAATATCTCTTAACGTACTAAGCCCAAGAGATTTTTACTTTTTAGCATGTAGACCTGACAGGATCTTGCCAGGTTTTAGTATGAATGGGTGGCGGATGGCTGCCGGACTGCCACGGGACGCTAGGCCCGGCAACCGATCGCTAGTAGTAGCGATAGAGGGGTGTGCGATAGATCGCGAGATGCAACAGACGAACGAACGCCCTCGACAGCAAGGCCGAGATCGATTTTCGAAGTTGAGACGTCACCGGAGTGCGTCATAAAAATTGCATCCATGTCGCTAGTCGAACATAAATCGATAATAAAAGCAACTTGCGCTCAACCGGTTGACTGACCGCGTGAGGCGCTTGGGGATTTTTCAACACTCGCCGACGGGCCGATGCCACTCGCTGCCAGCGCTGCATCAATGGCGGCTTTTTGGGCACGAGCCAGGGCGAGTTTTCGGACGCGCCCACTTCTCAATTGTTTTAAGGTTGTCCGAATATGGCCGTAGTTGATGGGTACTTCTTTGTCCTTCCAGACCCATTTAAGAACATCCAGCGCCTCGGGTGACAGCTGTGTAGCGAGTGTTTCAATCAAGTCGAGTGGCACCAGTGCATTTCGGCCGGCTAAGATACTTTTGATGAGATAGCTTCTGATCGCACCGAGAATGAACAATGTCACAATCAGCAGCAAACCAGCCCAGATATACCAATTGATACGGTTGAGGAAATCGAGCACTTGAGGCCCGAGAATATTCAGGAAGCTAATGCTGTCATAGCGCAGCCCAGCTGTTCTTTGTAAGACCGTGACGCAGATTGAGAACCAGGCCAGACCAACCACGCCCACGACCAGCAAACGGATTAACACGGGCAACCAAGCGAGCTGGATGCACATTTTTTGTAATAAACGCCGATCTTGGTGGCGATTTTGTGTATTGAGTGAGATCATCATGCACAATATTGTACCCATGAGCAGACAATTACTCGAACTGAGAACCAGTCAACAGTTGACGTTGACCCCAGCCCTGCAGCAATCCTTACGGATTTTGCAGCTGTCGACGCTTGACCTCGAATCAGAGGTGTCCCGGGCGCTGGCCGAAAACCCACTGCTTGAGTCACAAGGACAGGACAGCGAACGGGACGAAAAAGTCTCGGCGGACGCGGCTGGGCAAGTGCCCATGAATTACGACGCGATGGCGACCCCTGTTGCAAATGTCGACAGCCACGATGCTGGGGCAGACGCGAAAGCGTCAACGAATTCAGATGCCGAGTTCGATTCAACCACGTTATCCGCCGATTTCAAGTCGTCTCGCGATTCACGCGATGATGACCAGGATGTTCGGCCCGAGTCTGCGGTGCAGAGCAGTTTGCGTGATTATTTGCTGGATCAATTGAAGACCACCCGTTTTTCGGTGCGAGATGCGGCGCTGGTCGAGATTTTGATCGAGGAACTGGACGACGATGGATTGCTGGCGTCACCGCTGGAAGAGATTGTGACGTGGATGGATCCTGCGCTTGGCTTAACAATCGACGATTTTGCGGTTGCGGTGAACTTGTTGCATTCGTTTGACCCACCGGGGATTGGTGCTCGCGATCTGTCTGAGTGCCTTGACCTACAGTTGCAGTATGCGGATTTGAGTCAATATCCTGAGGCAGGAGACCGCAACATATTGGCGCTGGCTCGTGAAATTTGCAGGATCGGTTTGCCTATATTGGCGACCGGTAACATGGGCAAACTCCGCGATATGCTGGGTTGTGATGTAAGCCAGCTGAAGCTGGCTCACGGACTCATTTTGAAACTGAACCCGAGACCCGCTTCTAACTGGACGCGTCCCGCCGCTGAATTTGCCGTCCCCGACGTCATCGTTCGCAAAGTCGATGCCGATTGGCGGGTATTTCTGAATGATGCGGTCATGCCCAAACTGCGCGTGAACGAAATGTATGCGAAAGCCCTTGGTACGGCACGGTCAGGCGCAAATGCCGACTTGCATGGTAAGTTGCAAGAGGCGCGGTGGCTCATCCGTAATGTGGCCCAGCGCTTTGACACCATCCGCAGAGTGGCTGAAGTCATCGTTCATTATCAGCAAGATTTTTTCTTGCAAGGCTGGCAGGCAATAAGACCCTTAACGTTGAAAGATGTGGCTGGCGAACTTGGGATGCACGAGTCGACCATTTCGCGGGCGACAACGCAAAAATTCATACTCACCCCTTTCGGAACGGTTGAGCTAAAGCGGTTCTTTAGTACAGGCTTAGCCTCATCAGGGGGGGGCGAAGCGACCTCTGCTACCGCGATCCAGACGCGCATCAAGGCCTTGATTGACGCTGAGGACCGGCATAAACCGCTGTCTGACAGTCAACTGGTTAGCTTGCTTGAGAAGGACGGTATTAGCGTTGCGAGGCGAACCGTGGCGAAATATCGTGAAGTACTGCGTATACCCACCGCGCCGCTTAGAAAATCACAAGCACAGGCGAACTGACGATCTTAACCGCCTCCGGGGTGGCTTAATGACGCGTTGGGATTAGGGCAATTACTTGCTTGCCCCCACGCGTGGTTGGGTTCGCAATATCTGCGTTGCGCTTGCTCAACACAGCGTGGGCGATCAAAGAATTTCAGTTTGCTGCATTGATCCAGATCATTTTTTAACGCCTGTTGCCAAGAGATCACCAGTCTGTTGGGAGTTGCTGGTTTTAACGGCTCGGCAGGGCGGTTTGGCACGTCGGGCGAGCGTGGCGCCAAAGGCGTGTTGGGTGCGTCGATGGTGACAATATCAGACGGCCCTTGCGGCCATTGCGTACCGCCCGCAGACAACGCACGATCAGGCATATCAGCCTCGGCTTTTGGTACGTCAATACGGATCATGTCCTCAGAATCACGCACAACGCCATCGACGTGGGTACGCACGATCGACCATTCAACCGGTGCAATGCTTTTTGGCTGTCCAAGCGTCCCGTCTGTCCGTGGTTGTGGTGGTTCGGCGAGGGTTTGCTTGCTTTTGTCGTCAAGTGCGCTCTGGATTTTGGCATCGTTGGCTGAAGCAATACTTGCGGGTGCCTTATTGACCAACCACTCCCCGAGTTTGATCCCACCTTGCCAACAGGCAACTGCAACAATCAACAGAAATCCGATTAACACGCGCCATGACATGGTCTTTCGTCTCAGTTAGTGAGCAGCCGAAGGGGCTGCGCCGTGTTCGCGCATGGCATGAAAACGTATCGAGGGATAGCGCTCTTCTGCGACGCGAAGTTGAGCGCCAGACGTTACCAAAAAGGCTGGCGCTTCGACAACATCATAGGCGATATGTGAGGCATTCGCGTCGATAAATTTGCGTAATTCCTTAGGGTCTTCAGCAGTAATCCATCTGGCCATGCTGTAGCGCGAGGGCATCATGCGTGCTTCACAGCCATATTCGGCAGCGAGCCTGTGCGCGACGACTTCAAACTGTAGTTGGCCGACCGCCCCGAGCAGTAAAGCCCCGCCTGCGGCAATGGGTCGAAATACTTGAATGGCACCTTCTTCACCAAGCTGAGCTAGGCCTGTGCGTAACTGTTTGATACGTAAAGGATCTTTGACTTCAACTGCTTGAAACAGTTCAGGTGCAAAAAACGGTAAACCGGTAAAGTGCAGGGATTCTCCCTCGGTGAGAACATCGCCAAGATGCAAGATCCCGTGATTGGGAATACCAATCACATCACCCGCGTAAGCCTCATCAACCAATTCACGGCGTTGTGACAAAAAGGACACGACGTTATTGGGTCTGATTTCCTTACCATTACGGGATACTTTTAGCCGCATCCCGCGATTGAATTTCCCCGAACTGACCCTGACAAAGGCGACGCGATCGCGATGTGCCGGATCCATATTGGCCTGTACTTTGAACACAACGCCAGTGAATTTTGGCTCTTCAGGATTGACCTGCCGTTCAGTAGCGCTTCGGGAACCAGGTGGTGGGGCCTGATCGACGAGCGCATCCAGCACCTCTTGTACGCCAAAGTTGTTGATGGCAGAGCCGAAAAATACAGGGGTTTGTTTGCCCGCCAGGAAGGCAGCACGATCAAACGCAGGGGCCGCCGCCTGAATCAGTTCGATGTCGTTTTTTGCGCTGGTGAATGCATCGCCAAAGCGCTTGGCGATCTCAGGATTATCGAGACCATCAATGACGTCGTCTTTGCTGTCGTCGCGGCGTTCTTGGCCTGGTCGAAACAGTCGCATCTGGTCGCGTGCAATATCAAACACGCCACCAAATGCCTTGCCCATGCCAACGGGCCACGACATGGGAACCGCATCCATGCCGATATGTTCTTCGATTTCAGCTAACAGCTCAAGGGGTTCTTTGACCTCTCGGTCCATTTTGTTGATGAAGGTAATGATCGGGGTATTGCGTGCCCGGCAAACCTGCAGGAGCCGGATGGTTTGTGGTTCGACCCCGTTTGCCGCATCGATCACCATCAGCGCCGCGTCCACCGCTGTGAGTACACGATAAGTATCTTCAGAGAAGTCTTGATGGCCAGGGGTATCAAGCAGGTTGATCACGCAATCTCGGTATTCCATTTGCATCACGGAGGACGCGACTGAAATACCGCGTTGCTTCTCGATTTCCATCCAATCAGAAGAGGCGTGCCGTGACGCCTTTCGTGCCTTGACGCTACCAGCAATTTGAATGGCCCCTGCGAAAAGCAACAGCTTTTCGGTGAGGGTTGTCTTGCCCGCATCAGGGTGCGAGATGATGGCGAATGTGCGACGCCTAGCGACTTCTGTTTGGATACTCATGGCGCGAGATTTTAGTCGGGTTATTTGCTCAAGGGGGCGGGGCGACGAGCTCTGTTGGCTTGACCCGCTGCGCCGGTTGATGCGCTCGCGTGAGGACGACCAGACGCTGATCCGGTACGTGCTCTGGGCGGGCCTGAACGACTGGGCGCTGCCGTCGAGCGATTGCCGTTGGGCGATGCATTACCGTTTGGTCTTGGACGGCGCGGCGCATCACGACGACCTGCGGCGCGCTCGTCGTCGTCAGCGCCGTGTGCCGAAGGGGCAGACGCGGTCCAGCCGGTTGGGGCTGGCAAAACCGTGATCTTGCGTTTGATCAAACGCTCAATGTCACGTAGGTATTTCAGCTCATCGTTATCAATCAACGACAATGCCGAACCATTTGCACCCGCGCGAGCCGTGCGGCCAATGCGGTGAACGTAATCTTCTGGCACATTCGGCAACTCGAAGTTGACCACTTGAGGCAGTTGGTCAATGTCAATACCACGTGCCGCGATATCGGTGGCGACTAGCACCGAGACCTTGCCGGTTTTGAAGTCGTCGAGTGCACGGGTACGAGCCGCTTGGCTCTTGTTGCCGTGAATCGCTGCGGATTTCAAGCCATCCTTGACGAGCTTTTCAGCGAGGCGATTGGCACCGTGCTTGGTGCGAGTAAACACGAGCACTTGATGCCAGCCGCTTTCACGGATAATGTGGCTTAACACGTCGCGCTTGTGGGCCTGCGGCACCATGTGGGCGCTTTGGTCGATGCGTTCAACGGTTGTATTGCGAGCGGCAACAGACACCTCGATCGCGTCACGAAGCACGCCCTTGGATAGTTCACGGATCTCGTCCGAGAAGGTCGCAGAGAACAGCAGGTTTTGGCGCTGACGGGGTAACAACGCGAGAATTTTTCGGATGTCGCGGATAAAGCCCATGTCAAGCATACGATCTGCTTCGTCCAGCACGAGAATTTCAACCCCCGAGAGGTCAACCGTGCGTTGTCCGCAGTGATCTAGCAATCGACCGGGTGTTGCCACGAGAATGTCGAGCGGTTTGCGCAAGGCATTGATCTGAGGGTTGATGTTGACGCCGCCAAACATCACCATGGACGAAATGTTGGTGTGGATGCCATAGGTTTTGACAGATTCTTCAACCTGAGCGGTGAGCTCGCGGGTCGGTGTCAAAATCAGACAACGTGGGCGCCCGGGTTTGCGCAATTCAGCGGATTTAGAGAGCAACAGATGCAGGATAGGCAGGGTGAAACCAGCGGTTTTGCCAGTGCCCGTTTGTGCAGCGGCCAGCAGGTCGCGGCCTTCCAGCACACGGGGGATGGCTTGCGCTTGAATTGGGGTGGGCGTGGTGTAGCCAACATCGGCAATCGCACGCATCAGTGGATCAGCTAACCCGAGGTCAGCGAAAGTAGTAGAAGTAGACAAGAAGAGAGCTCCATCGTCATACCGGCCTGCGGGGTTACCGTGGGCTCCAATCGGGGTAGACGAACAGGGAGTAAAACGCCGTTGAGGCGAGCGCCCACAAGAATTGGGGCTGAGCAAGACACGAGGACTGGAACGTTGTGTCGAGCTCGAATTATACGCTAATGCTGTTTAGACTGTGCTACTGGACTGTTGCGACTGAGTCGCACTGGCCTCTGGGATCAAAGGCATCAAGAAATCCCCACTGATCCCACTACCAATCCGGTTGATCCGATCGAGAAACTCCGTCAGGTAGAGATGCAGCCCCTTTTTAAGAATTTCTTCAATGGTCGAATCCTGCAGTTCTGACAATAAACCAAAGGCTGAAAGTTGTGTGCCACCCGACTGCCGATTGCGAATTCGGACCAACGTGTCGCAGACCTCTTGCACACAAGCCGATAAGGATCTTGGCATTTTCGGGTTAAGAATCAGCAGTTGAGCAATTCGCTCTGGCGTGATGACATCGTGGTAGTAGCTACGGTAGTTCTCAAAAGCCGAAACAGAGCGAAGAATCGCTGTCCAGTAGTAAAAGTCATCGACAGGATTTGGCTCGTCGTGGCGATACTTGGTTGCGGCTAAAAACTTGACGTCCAGCAGACGCGCAGTATTGTCTGCACGTTCAAGGAAAGTCCCCAGTTGGCTGAAGTCATACACTTCGTTTCGCATCATCGTGCCGTTGTGAACCCCACGAGTCAGGTGCGATCGAAACTTCACCCAGTCTAAAAAATCAGAAGGGGCTCGGGTGAGAGCGTTATCCCGAATCATTCGCTGAGCCTCAAGCCAAGTGGTGTTGATGGTTTCCCACACCTCTGTCGTAATTGAGCCTCTTACAGCACGAGCGTTTTCACGCGCTGCCTGAAGGCAGCGCATGATTGAAGAAGGGTTGTCCATGTCGCTCACCATGAAGGCAATGACAGGTGTGGGTAAAAATTTGCCGTGCTTGGCGGCATACTGCGCATTCAACTCAGAAATTTCAAGCATGGCGCGCCAGGCAATCTCGGTCGTCTCTTCCGATTGCGGCAGCAGTGACATTTGGTAATTGACGTCGAGCATACGTGCAGTATTTTCAGCACGCTCTGTGTAGCGGGACATCCAATACACGTGATCAGCGGTTCTTGATAGCATTTTGTTGAGTCCTATTCTTCAAGAATCCAAGTGTCTTTGGTCCCACCACCTTGTGATGAGTTCACGACGAGAGAGCCTTCTTTGAGCGCAACACGAGTCAGGCCGCCTGGCACCATCTTGACATGGTTGCCCGACAACACGAAGGGTCGCAAGTCAACATGTCGTGGCGCAATCCCGGCATCCACGAAAGTTGGGCATGTCGACAGCGCAAGGGTAGGTTGTGCAATGTAATTGCTAGGATTGGCTTTCACCCGTAACTTAAAGTCCTCGATCTCGGCTTTGGTTGACGCGGGGCCCACCAACATCCCGTAACCACCGGCCCCGTGAACTTCTTTGACCACCAGCTGCGCCATGTTGTTGATCACGTAGTCCAACTCGTTTTCTTTGCGGCACATATAGGTTGGCACGTTTGCGAGCAAGGGTTCTTCGCTGAGATAGAACTTGATCATGTCGGGGACATAAGGATAGATCGACTTGTCGTCAGCGACGCCCGTGCCGATCGCATTGCAGATCGCCACGTTACCCGCACGATAGGCACTTAACAGACCTGCCGCGCCCAGTGTCGAGTCGGCTCGAAAAGCGTTGGGATCCAGAAAATCATCATCGACGCGCCGGTAAATAACATCGACCCGGCGAGGCCCTTGGGTGGTGCGCATGTAGAGAACATCGTCATCGACGAAAAGATCGTTACCTTCGACCAGCTCGACGCCCATTTGCTGGGCCAAGAAGGCATGTTCAAAATAGGCTGAGTTGTACATGCCAGGCGTCAACACAACGACATTAGGCATGTTGGTATGTGCTGGCGTGGCATGACGAAGCGCCTCAAGCAGCAGATCCGGATAGTGCGCCACGGGGGCGACGCGGTATTTTGAAAACAACTCAGGAAACAACCGCATCATCATCTTGCGGTTTTCAAGCATGTAGGACACCCCGGACGGGACGCGCAGATTATCTTCAAGAACAAAAAATTGCCCGGTTTCATTGCCATAGTTGGCACGTACCAGGTCAATGCCAGCGATGTGAGCGTATATGTTTAACGGGACCTGAATATCTTTCATCTCAGGTCGGTACTGGGCATTGTTCAGAACTTGCTCGGCCGGCAGCACACCCGCTTTCAGAATATGCTGATCGTGGTACACGTCATGCAGAAACATGTTCAGTGCACGCACGCGCTGGATCAATCCCTTTTCGAGCAAACCCCATTCACCCGCCGGGAACACCCGCGGCACGATGTCAAAAGGGATGGTGCGTTCAGTCCCATGGTCGTCGCCATAGACGGCAAAGGTGATGCCGACCCGACGAAAGATCAGTTCGGCCTCTTCGCGACGAGCCTTCAGAACATGGTCTGGTTGCGCAGCTAACCACTGAGCAAATGCTTGATAGTGTGGTCGTGGCCCGACTAATGCCTCGGCGGTGCCCGAAGGCACTTGACCGGCGATCGTCATCATTTCATCAAAAGCGGCGACTTTTTGTTGCATGCAGATACCCTTAATTAAAACGACAGAAGCTCGCTTTTCAAAAATATATCGCAATTTGACGATATCTTCTTTATGTAATGAAGTTAGTATACGAATCAGGAGTGAAGTTAACCTTTTTCGCACCTAAAAAGTGCACTATTGAGACTATGGCCATCCACGTCGCACTGCATCACGTTACAACCTATCAATACGATCGGCTTGTGAATTTAGGGCCGCATATCGTGCGGCTGCGACCCGCGCCGCATTGCCGCACCAAAATCTTGTCTTACTCGATGCGGGTTGAACCGGCTGACCACTTCATCAATTGGCAGCAAGATCCGTTTTCGAATTATCAGGCTCGGTTGATGTTTCCGAACCGAACGCGCGAGTTCAAGATCACCGTTGACTTAGTCACCGAAATGTCGGTCTACAACCCGTTCGATTTCTTTTTGGAAGCAGACGCAGAGCAGTTTCCGTTTGCCTATTCCAAAGAGCTCGAAGATGACTTGGCGCCTTATTTGCGCGCGGCTGAACCTGGGCCATTACTGGCCAAGTTTCTCAAGAAGGTTAAATACGACAAGCTTCGAACCATTGATTTTATTGTGGACTTGAACACACGGTTGCGTGAACAGGTGGATTACACCGTCCGCATGGAGCCTGGCGTTCAAGCGCCCGAAGAAACGCTCGAGTTGGCGTCTGGCTCTTGCAGAGATTCGGCGTGGTTACTGGTTCAGATTTTCAGGCATTTCGGCCTGGCGGCTCGATTTGTGTCGGGCTATTTGATTCAGCTCAAGGCCGATGTTAAAGCGGTCGATGGTCCGAGTGGCGCTGAAACGGACTTTACCGACTTACATGCGTGGTGTGAGGTCTACCTGCCTGGCGCGGGTTGGATTGGACTTGATCCAACCTCAGGTCTGTTGGCTGGCGAAGGCCATATCCCCATTGCTTGCACCCCAGAGCCTTCATCGGCTGCGCCGGTGTCCGGTTCACTCGATGATTGCGAAGTTGAGTTCGATCATCACATGTCGGTGCAACGGGTGCACGAAACGGCGCGGGTGACCAAGCCTTACGAAGAGACCGATTGGCAAAACATTGTCGCGTTGGGCCAGACAGTGGATAGCACGCTGTCAAAGATGGACGTGCGTCTCACCATGGGCGGCGAGCCGACGTTTGTCTGCGCCTATGATCGCGATGGCGCTGAATGGAACACCGAAGCGCTTGGCCCCACCAAACGTGGGCTTGGCACAGAGTTGCTTAAAAAATTGCAAGCACGGTATGCAGCAGGCGGGTTTCTGCATTTTGGTCAGGGCAAATGGTACCCCGGCGAACAGTTGCCGCGCTGGTCCCTGTCGGCCTACTGGCGCGGTGATGGCTTACCTTGCTGGGGTGATCCGGCGTTGTTTGCCGATGAGAGAGATCACCACCGTTACACCAAAGCAGACGCTGAGCGTTTTATCCGTGTCGTGACTGACAAGCTTGGGATCTCAGATGCTTTCATCAAACCTGGTTTTGAAGATGTCTTCTACTACCTCTGGCGCGAACGAAAGCTGTCTGTCAACGTCGATCCATTTGAATCCAAACTTGACGATGAGATGGAAAGAGCCCGACTACGTCGGGTTTTCGAACAAAAACTGGATACCGCGGTAGGGTTTGCGTTACCCCTACAGGTAGCAGAGAACTCCGCTGGGGGCAGCGCCTCTCGTTGGCGAACAGGGCCTTGGTTTTTCCGCGACGACCGGATGTATCTGATCCCAGGCGATTCGGCGATGGGGTATCGCTTGCCGCTCGATTCGTTGCCTTGGGCCAGTGCCGAAGATCAGCCTCGCTTATACGATCAAGATCCTTATGCGCCACGTTCGGCTTTGCCAACCTTGGCTGAACTGAAACAGCAGTATCCGGGTCGTCAGGCGCCAAGGCAGGCGGGTGTTGGTCAGTCAAACGGGCAAGTGAGCAGCCCCGTCGATGGTCAAGCGAAACCTACAGGGATGGCAGCCAATGCATCGACCATGACCGCAAGGGCAGAGGTACCGGCGAAAAACGCGTCTGTGCCCGGTCTGATCCGCACAGCGTTGGTCGTTGAAGTCCGTAATCCAAAGCGCGCAAATGGGCCAACGATAGAGTTTGAAGGCAGTGCAAGTTCAGTGTTGTATGTGTTTATGCCGCCGCTGACATCGCTTGAAGATTATCTGGCGTTGCTACACGCTGTTGAAGAAACTGCCGCAAGCTTGAAGTTCAAGATTGTTATTGAAGGCTATCCACCACCACGAGATCCCCGCTTGACCGTGTTGCAAGTCACGCCTGACCCAGGGGTGATAGAGGTCAATATCCATCCTGCGAAAAGTTGGAATGAGTTGGTCGCTAATACAGAGTTTCTGTATGAGGCAGCGCACCAGACGAAGTTGAGTACAGAAAAATTCATGAACGACGGTCGCCACACTGGCACGGGCGGAGGCAACCATTTTGTGATGGGCGGCGCGACCACCGCCGATAGTCCTTTTCTGAGACGACCTGATGTGCTGGGTAGTTTGCTGGCGTTCTGGCATAACCATCCATCCATGTCTTACTTGTTTTCCGGATTGTTCATTGGGCCAACGAGCCAATCCCCACGGGTTGACGAAGCCCGCAACGATCAAGTTTATGAGCTCGAAATCGCGCTCAATGAAATCGATCGACAACTTGAGCTCAATGGCCAATGTCCGCCTTGGATGGTCGATCGTGCATTGCGCAACATTTTGACGGATGTCACGGGCAATACGCATCGCGCTGAATTCAGTATTGACAAGCTGTATTCGCCCGATGGTCCCACCGGTCGGCTCGGGTTGCTTGAACTGCGCGGTTTTGAAATGCCACCGCATGCTCGCATGAGCTTAGTCCAGCAACTGTTAATTCGCGCGCTGGTCGCGTGGTTCTGGAAGACCCCTTATCGACCTGAGTCAAAAACCAGATTGACACGCTGGGGCACCCAACTGCACGACCGCTTTTTGCTACCAACCTTCGTCATGATGGATTTTGAAGATGTGTTGGCTGAACTGAATCGTGCTGGGTATAAATTTGATCGATCCTGGTTCGAACCTCACATGGAGTTTCGTTTCCCTGCTATTGGCCATGTTGATGTCAGAGGCATGCGTTTGTCATTGCGCACGGCGCTTGAGCCTTGGCATGTGATGGGCGAGGAGGGCTCGGCTGGCGGCACGGTTCGCTATGTTGACTCGTCACTTGAGCGCATCGAGTTGAAAGTATCTGGTTATACAGACAACCGGTTTGCGATTGCCGTCAATGGGGTGGTGCCGACGCTGCAGCCGACAGGGATCGAAGGTGAGTACGTCATTGGGGTGCGTTACAAAGCCTGGGCACCACCGTCAGCATTGCATCCTTCCATTGGTTCGCACGTGCCCTTGTCTTTTGATTTGGTTGATAACTGGCTGTCGCGGTCTTTGGGCGGTTGCCGCTATCACGTGACGCATCCTGGTGGTCGCAATTACGACACGTTACCGATTAACGCCTTTGAGGCAGAGAGTCGCCGGTTGTCGCGTTTCTCGCCGTTGCAGCACACCCCGGGCGTCCAACAATTGAAGCATCAAGGGACGGGAATCGAATTTCCATTTACACTCGACCTCAGACGAAACTAATCCCATAGTTGTACCGACATGTCGTTTGAATCGACCCCCAGAGTTGACTCAGAGAATCTTGACCCAACGGGTCAGGATGACCTGATTAAAAGAGTTTTGGCACTCACTGCCTCAGTTAAAACTGGGCATTTTGATGAGTTCCGCAATTCGCAAGAGCAGTTACGGCCGCATTGGAAAGCTTTTTTCGAGCACCTTGGGCAAAACGGGCTTGATCAACTACCCGAAAGTGCCGAGACCATCGCACGGCTGATTGCTCAGAATGGCGTTACCTATAACGTTTTTGCGGATGACGAAGAGCAGGCGCGCCCGTGGTCGTTGAATCCGCTGCCGCTGCTGATTAACCCGACCGAATGGAAATCCATTTCAAGTGCGCTAGCGCAGCGTGCCAAGTTACTTGATCTGATGCTTCATGACCTCTACGGCCCGCAAACCCTCATCAAAGCGGGGTATGTGCCTGCTGCTTTGGTGCTTGGTCATCCCGGCTATCAGCGTAGCCTGAAAGATGTCAAACCGTTAGGTGACATTTACCTGCATGTGGTGGCGTTTGACATTGCGAGAGGCCCTGACGGCCGTTGGTGGGTCATTCGTCAACGCACGCAGTCACCTTCGGGTCTTGGCTATACACTCGAAAATCGCTTGATCACTTCGGGTTTGTTTCCCGAGGCTTATCGTGAGATGCGTGTGCAGCACGTGGCCTCAAGTTACAAGCGTTTGTTGCATTCTCTTCGTTCAGCCGCGACGGCCATTGCGGGCGAAAGTGTCAGACTGGCCTTGTTGACGTCAGGGCCTTCTAGCGATACCTACTTTGAACATGCTTACCTCGCGCGCTATCTTGGGTTGGCGCTGGTCGAAGGGGCGGATCTGACGGTGCGTGATGACAAACTGTATCTTAAAACCATGCATGGTTTGCAGCGCATACATGGCTTATTGCGCAGAGTCGATGATGAGTATTGCGATCCGCTTGAGTTGAAAGCAGATTCTCATTTCGGTGTTCCAGGGTTGTTGCAGGCAGTGCGTGCGGGGAATGTTGCCCTTGCTAATGCCTTAGGTACTCGATTCATCGAGTCTTCTGCACTTTCGGGATTTTTGCCAGCAATTTCCGAATACCTGTTGGGCGAACCACTCAAGATGCCATCTTTGCACACGTGGTGGTGTGGGGAACGCGCTGCCTGGAAGGATATTTCGCAAGATTTGCATACGCAGGTCGTTAAACCGACTTTTGGTACGACGGGGCGTGAGAGCTTTCCGCCCGTTATCGTAAGCCTGTTGGACACGCAAGGCGTGCAAGCTCTGCGGGATCGCATCGATCTGGATCCTGACAAATACACCACGCAAAGCTATTTGCCTTTTTCGCAAGCACCAACGTGGTCCGGGCAGGGAATTACGCCAAGAACAGCGATGTTAAGGGTGTATTTGATGTCTGACGGCAACGGGGGCTGGGAGGCAATGCCTGGCGGCATGACCAGGATCGCTGCGGTAGATCCCCACGTCGTGTCGATTCAGCGCGGCGGCAGTACGCTTGATACGTGGGTCTTGACGGATCAGCCCGTCGATGAATTTTCGATGCTGCCAAACCGAGTCAAACTGCCTCGCTGGACGGTGTCAAATCAGCTTGTTTCGAGCCGTTCTGCAGAGAACCTTTTCTGGCTAGGTCGTTACACCGAACGATGTGAAGCCATGGTTAGGCTTGCCAAAGAGGCGCTTATCCTGGTCAGTACGGATCAGCAAAACAGCTTACCCGTGCTTAACGACACCGTGAGCGATTTGCTTGAGCAGCACGGCATGATTCCGGCTAGCTCGCCAGAGACAGATCGATCCGCAGCCGTGCTCGCGAGAACACTTATTCGAGGCCTGACCCTGCGCGGTAATCAAGGTCTGACAGATCACATCGATTTACTCGAGTCGACACTGAAAGCCGCCCGCGATCGTTTGCCTGCAGAGCATGCTGAAATTGCCCATGCGATGAAAAAAATACTTGGTGTAGATCTCATGGCGGCGAGAGGCGGTGGTCATTTGCGCAATCATGCGCGAGCACAAGCGCGGCGAGCGGCTAATTTAGCGAATCGTCCCGCCATCGACACGATTGAAATACTTGACGCAGTTGGCGTTCAATTAGCGGCATTGGTGGGTTTCCAGTCTGATCGGATGACTCGGGATTTGGGCTGGCACATGCTGACAGCCGGCAGACTGGTCGAGCGAATGATTACCTTGACCGGGACGATTAAGGCATTTTTTCAACACGCGGCAGTTTATACGCCACGCGGGTTTGACGGGTTGCTCACGCTGTTCGACAGTTCGATCACCTACCGTGGTCGCTATCAGCGACAGCAAGACACCCTGGCCCTGATCGATTTAATTGTTCAGGATAAGACCAACCCGCGCGCACTCGTTTGTATTCTTGAGGGGCTCGTGACAGAGATTGCTCACTTGCCGAATGCCGAGAGTTTGTTGTCAACGATTCCGACGATCGACGTCACCGAAGAAGATGTTCTAAAGATTGTGCAAAGTGTCGAAGGGCTCAGTCATTTCGCATCGAATTTGTCAGATAACATCAGTCACAGATTCTTCGCTCACGCAGTCGACAGGCACTTTGTATCATGACACGGATTCAGATCGAACACGACACCATCTACAGCTATCAGAGCGATGTCGAGCTTGCGCACCACCTGGCGTATTTGCATCCGCTCACCTCAAGATGGCAAAAGGTGATGAGCACATCCCTGACTGTCCAACCCGAGCCAAGTACGCGATCCGAAGGCCATGACGTTTTCGGTAATACGCGAACGTTTTTTACCCTGGCAGTACCTCATGCATCGCTTGAAGTCCGTGCAACATCGGTGGTGGAGATCGAGGATCGCTATGTTGAGTTGGATCTTGAACAGACGCCCAGTTGGGAAGAGGTTGCTGAGTCGTTAAGTTATGTGTTGGATCGCCCCTACCTGCCTGCAGCAGAGTTTGCCTTCTCGAGCCCTCACGTGCCGCGGATCGAGGCACTCAAACAATACGCGCGAGTTTCATTCACCCCTGGCCGCCCCATCGCACTGGCCTGTCTCGATCTCAATGAGCGGATCTTTCGAGACTTTACTTACTCGACGACGGCCACCAACGTTGACACACCCATTGCTGAGGCCTTCAAGAAGCGAGCGGGTGTTTGCCAAGATTTTTCACACATTTTGATTGGTTGCTTGCGATCGCTGGGCTTGGGCGCGCAGTACATCAGCGGCTATCTCGTCACACGTCCGGCACCGGGCCAGGTCAAGTTAAGAGGGTCAGACGCCTCGCACGCGTGGGTCGCGGTTTACTGCCCGGGTGTCCCAGGTAACTGGCTTGAGTTAGATCCAACGAACAATGTGATCCCGGGTTGTCAGCACGTCAGGTTAGCGGTGGGGAGAGATTTTGGTGATGTCTCACCGCTTCGAGGGGTGATCAGAGGCGGGGGCGATCACCGTTTGAAAATCGCCGTCACTTGTGAAGAGATTGACGTTTAAGTTAACGGCCCTCGCTTCTTTTATTTCGCCGAGCACTCAACCTTGGCGGTCAGCAGCATCTGATCTTTTTCATGATCGGCGCTGTATGCTGACGAGACGACTTTACAAAGCGAAACGACCTCAATGGCTCTGACCTGACGTTGCTGGACGTTGCCGGTTGGCTTTGTTTCCCTGCCTGGGCTTCCACCATAGGCTTCCCATTGATCATCGCCAAGCGGCAGCACACTAATTTCCTCATGATCGATCACAGCGACATGGCGTTTAGGGTCGTGGTGGTAAAAAGCGGGAGACTGCTGAAAGAGATGACTTGACGAGCAGCCAGACAAGGTCAAGACTACTGTCACAAATAAGAAGCACGATGCTCTGGTTGTCAATTTACGCTCGCTTACGGACACTGCAGTTAAAAGCCCGTCAATTCATGTTGACGATGTTATTTATCATAACCAATCGGCACAAGTCGTGTGCTGGCAAGGGGGGAACAAAATCATGGGTAGACCAGGGGTTTTAGAAATAGCGTCGCTAAAAGGCAAAGTGTCTGACGCTGAGTGGCAGACGCGAGTAGATCTTGCAGCCTGTTACCGCTTGGTAGAAATCTACGGGATGGCAGACATGATGGCCAACCATATTTCGGCGCGAGTACCTGGCGAGGATGGCACGTATCTCATCAATGCCTACGGCATGATGTATGAAGAGATCACCGCATCGAGCCTGCTGAAAGTCGATCACCACGGCAACATTCTCACCAAACCTGATTTCGGTGACTTGGATTATGGCGTCAACAAAGCCGGCGCTGTAATCCATAGCGCGGTTCACCACGCCCGTCCCGAAGTCGGCTGTGTTATCCATACCCATAGCTGGGCATCGATGGCGATTTCTTCGCTCGAATGCGGCCTGTTGCCGTTGACGCAAACGGCGATGCGTTTTTTAAAAATCAGCTATCACGATTATGAAGGCGTGGTGCTTGATGAGGCAGAGCAAGCGTCCTTGGTGAAGGATCTAGGCACGGGTGAGGCAATGATTCTGCGAAATCACGGTGCACTGACCGTGGGACGCACGATCGGAGAGGCCTTTAATTGGATGCACAGACTCGAGCTTGCCTGCAGGGCACAGATTGGGTCAATGTCATGCAACACCCCGTTGATGAACGTATCGCAACCCATCCTAGAAGAAACGTGGAACAACTACCAGCCCGGTACGCGCAGACCCTATGGCGTCATGGAGTGGCCAGCCTTGCTTCGCAAGCTCGATCGTGTTGATCCGTCCTATCGAAACTAAGGCGACAAGATGATGCGCACACTGATAAAACATCCTCGCCCATTTGGCAGGACGACAGCGCTGGTCGTGGCATTCACCTTGTCCCTACTGGTGGGCACAGTGGGCGCGCAAAGCGCCCCCGTGGACTACCCAAACAAACCGGTCAAAATCGTGGTTTCTTTCACGGCAGGGGGAACCACAGACGTGATTGCGCGTAGCGTGGGTCAAGCCTTGTCAGAAAAATTCAAGCAGCCCTTCATTATTGAAAACAAGCCAGGTTCTGGCGGTAATATCGGTAACGAATATGTGGCTCATTCGCCCGCTGACGGCTACACACTCACGATTGCATCAGTGGGGCCAATCGCCGTTAACCCAACGCTGTTCAAAAACCTGCGCTATAACCCGCTGACAGAATTGACCCCGGTGATTTTGATTGCGGATGTGCCCAATGTTCTGTTGGTCAGCCCGAAACTACCGGTGAATAGCTTCAAAGAGTTTATTGCTTACGCTAAAGCAGCAAATGGCAAAATCAATTACTCATCTACCGGGGTAGGCACCTCTTCGCATTTGAGTAGTTTCATGCTGATGGACTTGCTAGGTGTCGAGGCGCAACATATCCCCTACAAAGGGGCAGAGGCTCTCAACGATTTGATTGCGGGACGGATCGACTTCATGTTTGCCACGATTCCGTCTGTGATTGGGCAAATCAAAGCAGGTAAGTTAAAACCGCTTGCAGTGAGTAGTTTGAATCGATCGCGCTCGATACCCGAGGTACCGACCGTTGCAGAAAGCGGGTATCAGGGGTTTTCGGCGGGGTCGTGGTTTGGGATGCTGGCACCCAGCGGCACACCGGCAGAGATCATTGATATTCTGAATAAAAGCGTCAATGAGGCGATGGCCGGGTTAGAGGATCGGTTTATCGCTGAGGGGGCAGATCCGGTCGGTAAAACACCGGCATTTTTCAAAGCCTTCATTCAGAGTGAATATCTGAAATGGAAGACGGTTGTCGAAAACGCTGGGGCGAGTGCACAGTGAGCAAGCTGCGCATCTTGTTGTCGGACCAAAGTGCGCGCGTTCTTGAACCCAAGATCACGAACATTCTGGGCGCTGATGCCTGGGTGCACGTCAGCGCGGCCGAAGTTCATGCAGGCACGGCCATGCCAGATATTGCTTTCATCTCGCGAGACATCACTGGTCATTCCACCAAGCAGCGTATCTTGCCGGACACGCAGTTTTTTTACGATGCATTGATGCACTCGTCCGCGTTGAAGTGGCTGCAAATTCATTCTGCGGGTGCTGATCGGCAAATTTTTTTGGATCTACTTGCCAAAGGCGTGACGGTGACGACGGCATCGGGGGCGAGTGCGGGGATGGTGGCACAAACTGCGTTGACGGGTTTGTTGAGCTTGGCGCGGCGATTTCCGCAATTAGCGCAGGCGCAACGTGCCCACGAATGGATGCCCTTTATCAAAACCTCAATGCCACCAGAACTCGAAGGGCAAACGGCGACCATTGTAGGATGGGGCCCGATCGGTCAAAAACTGGCCGCCTGGTTGCAGGCCATCGGACTGAATATTATTGCTATCCGACAGAACGTTACCCCCAGTGTCAACGGTATCGAATTTGTACCCTTTGATCGGTTTGCAGACATCTTGCCACGCACGGACTGGATGATTCTTGCCTGCCCGCTCACGGCGCAGACAACTAATCTCTTGAGTGCAGAGGCCCTGTCCAGCATGAAACCGACCGCCCACATTATTAATGTTTCGCGCGGCGCTGTGGTCGATGAGCCGGCAATGATTCAAGCGCTGAGCACTGGTCGTTTAGCTGGGGCTTTTCTTGACGTGTTCGCCCAAGAACCCTTGCCTTCAGCGTCGCCGTTATGGGATATGCCGCATGTGATTTGCAGCCCTCACACGGCAGGGTTTTCAGATAGCATTGTCGAGCGGGTGGCACAGGTGTTCATCGACAACTTGCAACGCTGGCATCGTGGCGAGGCGCTTGTCAATATTGCCCGTCTGAGCTGAGTCATCAACCGAGCGGTTAGTGCTGACCCCAGCGAACCAGATCGCTCATCTGTCTGTCATTGTCTGACAGCGCTGATTGCTCTAACCCATCGGCGACGCCTTCTCTGTCCCTGCCGGAGCGGTTTTGATTGATTTTCCATTTTGCCTGAATGCGAGTCACCGTCACATCGACCCCCACGATGGCGTCAAGCATGTTGTCGATATAGTCTGGCGGCGCATCACTCACCTTCCAACTGCTAGAGCGGGTTTTTTCCATGGTTTGCGTGAGATGATCAACGATGGCGAGTTTGCTTGCTCGATCATGGTGAACAGAGAGCTTGCCGTAGACATGAACCACGACATAGTTGTAGGTGGGTACGACTTGATGATGCTCTTGTTTTGAGGGATACCAATTCGGGGTGATGTAGGCGCTTGATCCTTGAAACACCAGCAACATATCCTTGGTCGGATCAGCGGTTTGCCAGACATCGTTGTTTTTGGCGACGTGGCCTTTAAGTGTTGCCCCAATGACGAGAGGCCCATCCAGCAAAAACGGGATATGGTTGGCAACTAAATCTTCGCCATCCTGTGTCACCATCGTCGACAGGGGGTAGGTGCGCACCAACGTGGCCAATTCTTCAGGGTCTTGTTGATCAAAATGAGCTGGTAGGTACATGGCAAACTCTTTAGCAAAGTATGTTGAGCGATACGGCAGACATTACCCGATTTTCACGATGTCGACGAGTCGAAAGTCTTCGCCTTTGGCAGGTTCAGCAAAAATGGCTAGCCCGTCAAGGTTTAAATCTGGCAGATCTTTGAAGTGTGATTCGACGCTCGCCAGCAATTGCGCGATAGTTGCTGGTGATACTTGATCTAAACGTTGTGTGAGCGACAGATGAAATTTGAAGTGATCCATGACGTAGGGATAGCCCCACTTCAGCATCAGCGCATCTTGCTCAGGCGTCAACCCGCTCTGGCGTCTGCGCGCAATCTCTGGCGCAGAGAGTGGCTCGGCAAGGGGATTCAACCACTCAACGGTTTGTTGCGCGATACGGCGAATTTCATCTGCCTGTGACGGTAACGCCGGTACCAGCGCAATGAATTGACCCATGGTCACGGGGTGAAGTTTTAGTGCTGGTAGCGCACGCACTTGTTTAGCAAGTAAAGCGACGGCAGTTTGCAGGTCTTGCGGGGTGAGTGCCGCTTTGAGTCGAAATGGCGCTTTTAGGGTGGCATGCCAGCCATAGCGCCGTGGGTCCGCCGTTAACGCGGCAAACTCGGTCTCTGACAACCCTGGGATGCGAGGTTGCTCAAGCGCTTGCCCTGTCCAGGCAGAGCGACCAAGCCAAGACGACCCTGCCTGCCACCAAGCACTCTCTGGTGGTGGGCAAAAATAAATCGCATATCGGTAAGCCTTCTCGCTGACACGCATGAGGTCACTTGGTCGATTATTCATCAAGGTGGTTGATGGTTAGTTTTACTCTATCCCCAGCAAACCAGGTGGTCGCAAATTCGATGGGGATGCCGTTTTCGTCGATGTTCACACTTTCTACCCACAAGACTGGTCGACTCTGAGGTTGTCGCAGATGATCGGCAATGTCGCGCCGCGGCATCCGTGCCGCCACT
Organism: Jezberella sp.; assembly: GCF_964834465.1. Lineage (NCBI taxonomy): Bacteria > Pseudomonadati > Pseudomonadota > Betaproteobacteria > Burkholderiales > Alcaligenaceae > Jezberella > Jezberella sp. The sequence goes on along the minus strand of NZ_CBAZRM010000011.1, from coordinate 78,020 downwards.
TTACTTTCATGGCGACTGTATTCTCTAACGCCGCAATGGCGAAACCCGGCCGATATTGATCCGGTGTCTGACACAATTTTTTCCATCGAGACGAAGCGTGGCAGCGGGAACAATCGGTCGCCGACATGTAATGGCCGGCCTTGCACTTCGCCCACCACCGTGAGCGCCAGCACTGCACTGCGTAATGGGATCTGTAACAGCTGCGCCTGTTCTGCATTGGCACGAATTGTTTTGCTGGCGAGCACAACGAGGCTTCCTCGTAACCCAGCGAGCGCTAGGCTGCTTTGATGACTCGGCCGTTTTTTGATCATCAGATCAACGGCAAAGTCTTCGACATACGTGCCGCTGCCGCGCAGGATTTTCACCAAGCCCTGCCGGTTCAGGTGGTCGAGAGAGCGGCGGATCGTGTGACGGTTGACGCCAAATTCAAGCGCAAGCGCATGTTCTGCCGGTAGTCGTTGGCCCGGCTGATAATCCCCGTTGGCAATGGATTGTGCCAGCAAATCGGCGATCCGCAACCAAGCGCTACTGCGCGGTGCCGCAGAGGCGCCTGACCTGTCTACACGCTGCTCAGATGTCATAAAAGGGAAATGAAAAAGGGTTATGCTACTTGCATATTAAAAAAGTTGTCTATACAAATATTACGGTAATCTTTCCATGTTTCATTCTGTTGACAGTGCCGGTTTTATCGATACGATTGATCGTCAGGCGTGGATCAAGCTACTGTCGAGAGCGCCCATGGACATCCTCGAAAGAGTGCCTGTCTTGCAACATGGTGCAAGCGTGCAATGGCTACGAAAACCCGAGATTGGACTGATGATGGTTCAAGGCCGAGTAGGGGGCAAGGGCGAAAAGTTTAATCTTGGCGAGGTCACGGTGACGCGTTGCACGCTCAAACTCGTCGTGGCTGAGGCCAAAACCCTCGTCGGGGTGTCATACATCTTGGGTCGCTCACATCGCCATGCCGAGTTGGCCGCCATTGCTGATGCCTTACTACAAGACGAGGCAAGCCGCCAAGCAGTTTGTGACACAGTTTTGACCCCCACTCATCTCGCGCTTGAGACGTCCAGGCAAGCACGTCGTGTCAGAGCAAACAGTACCAAGGTCGAGTTTTTTACGGTTGCGAGAGAATCAGGCTTTGCTGACACGGAAGAGGACGACCAATGAACGCGATCGCGCTAGAAAATATTGGCGCTGGATTTTCCGACGAGGCGATGGGTAGTCAGCAAGTTTTTCGTGCCGTGTTAAGGGCGCTCTCGCGCCCGGGCGAGGCGGTCGAGCTAATCCATGACGCCCAGGTTGGTAGCCAAGGTCACGCCAGCTCTGCGGGCGTCTTGCTCGCGCTGCTCGATCCGGATTGCCGTGTCTGGTTTTCCGCTTCGCTGCGGTCGACCGATGTGCCGGTTTGGTTGAGATTCCATACAGGCTGCGAGGTGGTGACAGATGCTTCTGTTGCGCACTTTTTATGGTTTCACCAAGATGATCCGTTGTTGAACTTCAGTGAATTGGCAAATGGCACGGATAGCTATCCAGATCAATCGGCGACGGTGATTGTTGATATTGCGACGGCCTCAGCCCAACCTGACGACTGTCCAGCGCTTTCATTGTCCGGGCCCGGGATAGAAACGTCGGTGTCACTCGCCGTGCCCGGTCTTAGCAGCGCTTCGTTTGAGGTACTGTTGGAGGGGTTGAGCGGCAATGCAACGCGGTTTCCGCGTGGTGTCGATGTGTTGCTCGCTGGGCCAACGCAGATTACCGGCCTTGCCCGCAGCACGCTGGTTACCATGAAGCGGGAGGCGTAAGCCATGTATGTCGCAGTCAAAGGCGGTGAAACTGCCATCCTGAATAGCTATGAGCTACTGGCCCGTCAACGACGCGGTAACACAGACGAACGTGAACTCAGTATTCAGCAAATACAACAGCAACTGAAGCTGGCGGTTGATCGGGTGATGACAGAAGGGTCATTATTCGATCCAGAGCTGGCCGCGCTTGCGATCAAGCAGGCTTCAGGTGATCTGGTCGAGGCAATATTCTTGTTGCGCGCGTACCGTGCAACCTTGCCACGGCTTGGAACCACCCACCCTCTGGATACCAGTCGCATGCAACTCGATCGGCGCATTTCAGCGACGTTCAAGGATCTGCCGGGTGGCCAAGTACTTGGCCCGACCTATGACTATACGCAGCGTTTACTCGACTTTAGCTTGCTGGTTCAGGATTACGATGAGAAGCAGCAGCGCGAGGTAAAAGCGGGCAACAACCTCCCCGAGCAAAGGGCAGAAGTTGCGCCATCAGCCGAGCCTGTGCAAAGCTCGACGCCCAGAGTCGTTGATCTCTTAAACCACGAAGGTTTGATAGAGATGACGTCGGTACCCCCTGGCGACCCGGCGCCCAAGGACTTGACCCGTCAGCCCCTCAGATTTCCTGCGGATCGGGCCACGCGCTTGCAGAACCTGGCCCGTGGCGACGAGGGTTTCATGTTAGCGATGGCGTATTCAACACAACGAGGGTATGCCAATTCGCATCCCTTTGTCGGTGAGATCCGCTTTGGTGCGATTGAAATCGAAGTGACGGTTGAAGAGCTTGACTTCCCGATTTCAATCGGTGATATCGAAGTGACCGAATGCGAAATGATTAATCAGTTTGCCGGCAGTCAAACGGAGCCACCAAAATTTACCCGCGGTTATGGCCTTGCTTTTGGTCACAGTGAACGCAAAGCCATGGCCATGAGTCTGGTCGACCGTGCGCTGAGAGCGCACGAGCTCGGTGAAACCGTCTCAGCACCCGCACAAATGCAAGAGTTCGTGCTGTCCCATAGCGACAGTCTAGAGGCATCAGGGTTTGTGCAACATTTAAAGCTTCCCCACTACGTGGACTTTCAATCCGAGCTCGAACTGGTCAGAAAGATGCGGGCTGGGTTAGACGCATCGGTAGGGGATAAACAATCATGACCACAGTCCACACCGACGGCGATATCAACTTTGCGTACTTGGATGAGCGCACCAAACGTATGATTCGTCGGGCCATTCTCAAAGCAGTCGCCATACCCGGCTATCAAGTGCCCTTTGGCTCGCGCGAAATGCCGTTGCCTTATGGCTGGGGGACAGGGGGCATCCAAGTGACCGCTGCCGTGATCGGCCCGCAAGACGTTTTAAAAGTGATTGACCAAGGGTCTGACGACACCGTGAACGCCGTGAATATCCGTCGCTTCTTTCAACGGACAACGGGCGTCGAGATCACGACTCGCACGACCCAAGCGACCATCATCCAGACGCGCCATCGGATCCCTGAAACCCCTCTGACAGATGACCAGATTATCGTATACCAAGTGCCGCAACCCGAGCCAATGCAGAGACTCGAACCCAGAGAGACCGAAACACGGCTGCTACACGGACTAGCTGAGTACGGTCTGATGCACGTCGAGTTATATGAGGATATCGCGAGATATGGTCACATCGCGACGACCTATGATTACCCCGTGTTGGTGAATCGTCGCTACGTGATGGCGCCATCTCCTATCCCGAAGTTTGATAATCCGAAAATGCATTTGAATCCGGCCCTACAACTTTTCGGCGCGGGTCGCGAGAAACGCATTTATGCGGTTCCGCCCTACACCAGTGTTGAGAGTCTTGGTTTTGAAGACCATCCGTTCGAGATACAGAAATGGGATACCGTGTGCGCTTTATGCGGGGCGACGGACAGCTTTCTGGATGAGGTGATTACTGACGATCAGGGCACCCGAATGCATGTCTGTTCAGACTCGGATTATTGCGCTGACCGACAAAGTCGCCTCGCCCCAGATGCAGGTCTGTCCCCTTTCGAAGAGGCGCTGTGATGCCTTTGACCGAACTGCCTATTCTTCGCGCGCAGTCGCTGGTGAAGCGTTATGGCGACTATGTTGCCCTGTCTGATGCAAGCTTTGACCTCTGGCCTGGCGAAGTGCTGGCCATCGTTGGTGAATCTGGGTCTGGTAAAACCACCTTATTGAACGCGCTGGCGGCTCGTATTGCCCCCGATAGCGGCTCAGTGCACTACCGAATGACGGATGGACATTTGTATGATGTCTATCAGATGAGCCAAGCGCAACAGCGTTTGTTGTCTAGAACGGAGTGGGGGTTTGTGCATCAGCACGCTGCTGATGGTTTGCGCATGGATGTATCTGCAGGTGCTAACGTCAGCGAACGATTGATGGGCATGGGCGACAGGCATTATGGCAAATTGAGAGCAACAGCGATCGAATGGCTTGAACGCGTCGAGATTGATGCAAGCCGGGTGGATGATGTGCCTCGCACGTTTTCGGGGGGGATGCGGCAGCGGCTGCAAATTGCTCGTAACCTGGTGACTAAACCGCGTCTTGTTTTCATGGACGAACCAACGTCTGGTCTTGATGTGTCCGTGCAAGCTCGGCTGCTTGACTTGCTCAGACAGTTGACGCGAGAGATGCAGTTGGCCGCGGTGATCGTCACACACGATCTGGCGGTGGCTCGTTTGTTGGCACACCGAATGATCGTGATGCAGCGCGGTCAGGTGGTTGAGGCCGGGTTGACGGATCAGGTACTTGACGACCCTCACCATCCTTACACCCAGTTATTGGTATCTTCGGTGCTTCAGCCATGAGCCATCCTATTTTAAAACTAGAAGCCGTCTCAAAAACTTTCGTGATGCACAATCAGGCAGCCGCAACGCTGCGAGTGTTGACGAATGTTAATTTGCAGGTTGTGGCACAAGAGAGTGTCGTGCTCGATGGCCCCTCTGGCATGGGCAAAAGCACGCTACTCAAGCTTGTATACGCCAACTATAAAGTGACGACGGGTCAGATTTGGGTGACGAATGAACACGCTGAACCGATCGACCTGACGCAAGCGACCTCGAGAGAGTTGTTGCGCTTACGGCGCGACACGATTGGTTATGTGAGTCAGTTTCTTCGTGTGATCCCACGGGTGAGCGCGCTGGATGTGGTGGCAGAGCCCCTGATTGATGCCGCAGCCAGTGACCTTGTCAAAATCGAACAAGCGAGAGAGCAGGCGCGCACCTTGCTGACGCGTTTACGGATCCCCGAGCGTTTGTGGCATTTGCCGCCCGCCACGTTTTCTGGCGGCGAACAGCAGCGCATCAATATTGCCCGTGGGCTCATCAAAAGACGACCTTTGATGTTGCTCGATGAGCCCACCGCATCGCTGGATCAAGAGAACAGCCGCACTGTCGTTGAACTCATCCATGAGGCGAGGGTTGCTGGCTCGGCCATTATCGGTATTTTTCATGACACACGTGTTGGTGATGAAGTTGCCACACGTCGAGTTAACGTAGGCGAATTCAGGGGGGTTTAATGAGCAAAACGATGATCATCACCAACGCAAAGATTATCCTGTCCGATGAAGTGATTCATGGTTCGGTTCATGTGTCAGACGGCAAAATCCACGCCATCGATCATGGTCAGTCGTCAGCGCCCGAGGCCATTGACTTCGGTGGTGAGCATCTGATGCCTGGCATGATCGAAGTGCACACGGATAACTTCGAACGACACCTCATGCCGAGACCAAAAGTGCATTGGGCTGAGTTACCCGCCTTACTCGCGCATGACGCTGAGATCGCGGCGGCTGGCATCACGACTGTCCTTGACGCACTGGGCGTTGGTGAATCCGACAAAGACAGTCTTCGCGGCAGTGCTTGGGGATCCGTGCTGGATGCGATCCGCCGCTGCGACGAGCAAGAGTTACTGCGTGCCGATCATTACCTTCATGTTCGTTGCGAGTTGCCTGCCCCCAATACCATTGAGTTATTCGAGCCCTTTCATCAACATCCAAGACTCTCGTTGATATCATTGATGGATCACACGCCCGGTCAACGACAGTGGGAGGACATCGAGCAAGCGCGGATCTACTTCGTTGGCAAAAAAGGATGGAGTCAGGAGAAGTTCAATGACAAGGTGTTACATGCCGAACAGCTGCAAGCCGAATATGCAGCGCCGCACAGAAAATACTTCGTGGATTATTGCAAAGCCCATCACATCAGACTAGCTAGCCATGATGACACCACCCTTGAGCATGTCGAGCAAGCGCATGAAGAGGGGGCGGTGATGTCCGAGTTTCCGACTACCCTGACGTCGGCGCAAGCCGCTCACGCCTTAGGTCTGTTAACGGTCATGGGCGGGCCAAACGTGGTACGAGGTGGTTCACATTCAGGCAACGTCGCGGCCTCGCAGTTAGCCAAGTTGGGTCTGCTGGATATCTTGTCCTCAGATTATGTCCCCGGTAGCTTGATTGGTGCCGTGATGCGACTGGTCAACGACGATATTCTGTCTCTGTCTGCGGCCGTGAATACGGTGACGAAAGGGCCAGCAACCGCGCTGGGATTATCGGATCGCGGTGAAATTAAAGAAGGCTTAAGGGCAGATCTCGCGCGAATCAGATTCGTCGAGCTAGGGGACGGCAGCAGGCATGCGGTGGTGCGCTCAGTATGGCGCGAGGGCCAGCAAGTGATTTGAGGCCAATCTACACAGTTCGTTGCGTGTCAAAAATCTGTCATGCAGGTGTTGCACACTAGCAGTCTTAGTTGAAAACCCTGCGGATACCAACATGAACGGTCCAGCCCTTCGCGTTTCACAACTTAACAAACATTTCTCAAGTGACAAGCATGCGTTGATTGACATCAACCTCACTGTTGAGCCTGGTGAAATGGTGGCGCTGATCGGTGCATCAGGCTCTGGTAAGTCAACGCTGCTCAGACACATTGCAGGGCTGGTTGCGAGTGATGCCTCACAGGATTCGATCATCGAGGTCGCTGGATGCGTGGTGCAACAGCATGGAAAAATTGATCGCAACATTCGCCGTACGCGCGCAAACATTGGTTTTGTTTTTCAGCAATTCAATCTGGTCGATCGGTTACCGGTTATCACCAACGTGCTCGTTGGCCTGTTGCATCGCATCTCGTGGTGGCGTGGCGTTTTCGGCATTTTTACGCCGGCGCAAAAACAATTAGGCTTGCAAGCACTGGCCAGGGTTGGCATTGCTCAGTGCCACGCGCAGAGAGCGTCGACGCTATCAGGTGGCCAACAGCAACGCGCGGCGATCGCACGGACCTTGGTGCAAGGTGCAAAAGTCGTGCTTGCCGATGAGCCGATTGCCTCGCTTGACCCTGAGTCGTCCCGCAATGTCATGGAAATATTGAGCCTGATCAATCGCGAAGACGCATCGACTGTGATTGTGTCATTGCATCAAGTTGAGATGGCTATCAAGTATTGCCCGAGAGTGATTGCCTTACATCAAGGCCGGGTCGTGTTCGACGGTCTTTCTGCTTCGCTGACGCCGGCATTGTTGAAAGAGTTGTACGGGGTTCAAGTCGACGAGCTGTTCGCCGTGGCGCCCTCTGACAAGCGAGGATCGACAAACCACGGTGTCAATGTGTCGCTCATTGCGCAAGCCGCGTAAGGTCTGAATCGCAGACGTAGCTGTAGTTCGCATTTTTTCATGCTTCTCTTTACCTAGTTCATTTGTTCTTTCATGGTTTGACTCGATTTTGTTCTGATTTACCCACCGATCTAATGATAGGAAACCCTCATGTTTAAAAAGCTATTGGCTACCACCGCGGCCGCATTTGCCCTGAGTGGCGCAGTGAGTTTGACTCACGCTCAAGAAATCAACTTCGGCATTATTTCGACAGATTCCACGCAGGCGCTCAAGGCTCGTTGGCAGCCGCTGATTGATGATATGGCCAAGCAGACCGGTTTAACGATTAAACCGTTTTTCGCGCCTGATTATGCTGGTGTCATTGAAGGGATGCGTTTTAATAAGGTTCAAGTGGGTTGGTTTGGTAACAAATCAGCGATGGAAGCGGTTGACCGCTCTGATGGTGAGATCTTTGCCCAGATGGTTCGTGCGGACGGTACGCTGGGGTATTACTCGTACATGATCGTCAATAAAGATAGTCCCATCAATAATATTGATGAGATGCTGAAAGCAGCTAAGACCCTAAGCTTTAGTAACGGCGATCCAAACTCGACATCGGGCAATCTGGTCCCTGGCTATTATGTGTTTGCAAAAAACCATGTTGATGCCAAAACAGCCTTCAAAATATTTCGTACCGGCAACCATGAAAGCAATGGCTTAGCCGTGGCTGCTAAACAAGTTGACGTCGCGACGTTCAATAGCGAACAGATGGACATCATGAAAGCCAATGCACCCGATAAGGTCAAAGAGCTCAAGGTTATCTGGACATCGCCCTTGATCCCTTCAGATCCTTTAGTTATTCGCAAAGATGTGCCTGCTGCGACTAAAGAGAAAATCGCCAAGTTTTTTGTGAACTACGGCAAGACCGATGAGCGTGAAAAGAAAATCCTTGATGATGTCGCTAAGTTGTCTGGCTTCAAACCTTCGACGAACGATCAACTGATCCCGATTCGTGAACTCGACTTGTTCTCGAAACGATTGAAGCTTGAAACCGATACGACAATGGCCGATGCTGACAAGAAGAAAGCCATCGCTGATATCGACAGCAAATTAGCTGCGCTGAAGAAGTAAAGAATGACGACGCCCTCAACTGCGATGCTGTCTAGCAGTGACATCATGTCCCGCCGAAACCTGTTGATACAGTTAGGATGGGGGATTGTGTTGGTCTTGTTAGTCGCGTCGTGGAACGGGGCGGACATTCGTCCCGCGGAACTGTGGCGGGACTCTGGCAACATGACAAAATTTTTGGTGGATTTTTTTCCGCCAAAATTTGCCGACTGGCGGGTCTATCTCGACGAAATGCTAGTGACGTTGGAAATTGCTCTCTGGGGCACCTTCCTGGCCGTCGTGAGTGCCGTCCCGATGGCGTTGCTGGCCTCTGCCAATATTGCACCTTGGTGGGTTCATCAACCCATTAGGCGTCTGATGGATTCTTGCCGCGCGATCAATGAAATGGTGTTTGCCATGTTGTTCGTGGTCGCCGTGGGGCTCGGCCCCTTTGCAGGTGTGTTAGCCCTGTGGGTACACACGACGGGCATTTTGGCAAAGCTATTTTCTGAGGCGGTTGAAGCAATTGATCCGCAACCCGTTGAAGGCATTCGTGCGACTGGCGCAAGCGGTCTGCATGAAATCATTTACGGTGTTTTGCCACAGGTGATGCCGCTGTGGGTGTCATTCACTTTATATCGATTTGAGTCGAACGTGCGGTCGGCCTCTGTGGTGGGTATGGTGGGGGCAGGGGGTATAGGCGCTATCCTGTGGGACATCATGCGTAGCTTTCAATACGGTGAAACTTGTGCAGTGATGATCATCATTATCCTGACGGTCATTCTGTTGGATCTGCTATCGGCCAACATTCGTAAGCTGCTCATTTAACGAAGCACCACCTGAGGCACCACCCATCATGGCCCTGACGATTGAACAGATTCAAGTACTCTTTCTGACCCACGGTTCAAAACAGTACGGACGTGAGGCGGTCAGTCAATTGGATCACGCCTTGCAATGCGCCTACCTTGCAGAACAGGCTGCTGAAACCCGTGAAACCATCGTTGCGGCCTTGCTGCACGATCTCGGCCATTTTCTGGTCGATCAACACGAGGTGGACATAACGCAGCCGGCGTTGAACGATGATTTGCATCAATACGTCGCTTTACCCTTTTTGCGGCCTTTGTTTGACGAGGCAGTGCTTGAGCCGGTTCGACTTCATGTGGATGCTAAACGCTACCTGTGCGCCACTGAGCAGACCTATTGGGATGCGCTGTCACCGGCCTCGAAACAGAGTTTAGTCTTGCAAGGCGGGGTCTTTTCAGACGCGCAGGCCATCGCCTTCATGGCGCAGCCCTATGCTGCCGAAGCAGTGCGCTTGCGTCGCTATGATGATCTTGCGAAAGTGCCTGGCTGCGAGACCCCACCCCTGGCACACTTCATGGATGCACTCATCCACGTGCAAAGGCCCACGGCCTAACCGACCGCGGTTGTCAGCCATATTCGTGCGCCTGTTGATGACGTTATCAGATCTGTTGCGCGACTGAATCGCCATAGGGTGACATGATCTCGGTACACCCTGTATTGAGATCTCCATCGCGCATGACACCCGCCGGGCAAGCGAACGAGTAGGGATAAACGCTGCGGCGCGTCGGCGTAGTTGGCATGACTTGATTCAAGGCGGTCATCACCTCTACTGGTAGGTCTTGGTCGGCAAGGATGGTCTCACCGCCACTGACGTCAATGCGCGGTTGATGAAAGGCGGCTTCGATGTCCAACCCGTGATCCATGATGAAGGAAGTGAGTTGCATCACCGAGCCCAAGATTTTTCTACCACCCGACGCACCTAAGGCAAAGGTCCTGCCGTTAGCATCCTGCCCGATGATGGGACAATAATTGGCCAGGCAGCGTTTGTTGGGGGCGAGTGAGTTTGCTTTGCCTGGCTCGGGATCGAACCACATGATGCCATTGTTCAACAATAAGCCAGTAGAGGGGGACACGACGCGAGAACCAAAAATCGACAACAGTGTTTGCGTCACCGCCACCATGTTGCCATGCTGATCGACAACGCTGAAATGGGTCGTGCAGCCCGGAGCCGCAGGCGATTCATGATCCCCCATGTTTTCAAAACGAAGTTTGAAGGCGAGGCTCAGCGCGCGAGCGAAGGCAGCATAGGCATCACTGCCAGGCATGCCACGCGTGGGTGTTAACTCATCGGCAAGTATCTCAATAGCCTTGCCATATGTTGGCCCGCCTGTGAGCCCCGGTGCTGCAAAAATATGGCCCCCACGGTAGCGAATGGTAAGCGGGTCGACCATTTCAGCTTCGTAGTTGGTCAAGTCCTCAAGGCTTAGACAGCCGCCTTTATCGCGTACGTCTTTAACCAAGGCTTGAGCAATATCCCCATGATAGAACGCGCGTGGGCCAAGGTCAGCGATTTGTTCAAGGGTTCTGGCGAAGGCTTTTTGGTTGAGATGTTGCTCGATATTGGAAGTCCAGGAGCCAGAAATCGGATAACGCCCTTCATCGAGAAACAGGGCGGCGGTGTCAGGATCTTTAGAGAGCACTCTCGCATTTGTGCCCGTGACCAACGACGTGTACCAATCAACCAGCAAACCCTCATCGGCGAGCTTGGCGGCAGGGGTGACCAGATCTCGCCAAGGCATTTTGCCGAAGTGCTGATGTGCGAGGCCCATGCCCGCCACAACGCCCGGCACGGCCACTGCTGTCGCCCCTTGGACGTTGCGGTCACCAACCACTTCCGGCCATGGGAAGAGGTCAGCCGATTTGCCACTACCTGACAAAGGATAGTCGGCTGGGTTCAGTTCGCGGGGCGAGCGGCAACCAAAATTGATGACCTGCGCTTTCTGTTCTTTCGCTCGCCAGATCACCATGGTTCCGCCTGCGGCTGGTCCGCTCATCCACGGCTCTACGACACCGATCGCAAAGGAGGTGCCGATGGCTGCATCGACGGCATCGCCTCCCGCTTGCAGAATTGAGGCGCCCACTGCTGCTGCTCGGCGATGCTGAGCAGAGACCACCCCCCCTTTCGTTGCAACAACTGCTTTGCGGATGCTTTGTACGCTTGAGAAATTATCCAGCACGGTGCTTATCCTTTTGATTTTGTGTGACACGCTTCACGACTGATTATCAGAGATCGTCGGGCGGATGACAACTCGGTTCGACCCCTCGGCAAATCATGGGTTAAGCTGAGTCTACGGTGCCCACCCTAGTGACGAGTGTCATTCGTCGCCAGTGCAAAAGGAAAAAAGCGAACACAAGATGTCGGATGACAACCAAATTATTATCCCGCCGTCGTTCATTGCCCTCTTCATAGAGCCAGGCAAGAGCAAACCAAGTGCCTCAAGAGAACACATTCATGAGCGTTATGACTTGTGTGAGGATATGGCTAATTTGTTGACTGAACAAGCGAACAATAAGCGATGGGAACTTGGCATCACTGAGGCGGACGTGTTGGTTCGAATCGAAAATGGGATCACGGGTGCCGACATCGGTCTCACCGAACCAGAGGTGCGATGGGTGATTGCTCGGCTTGCAGAAATCCTCGGATGGGAGACCTAAGCAAGGTTTTTTGCGAGGCCTGACAGCAGCCAAAAAACCACAGCATAATAACGGTTGGATTTCGGTAAAAATCAGGTTTAAAAAGTTCAAACAATAAATCAAACGGAGACGCTTCAATGGCACTGATCAATTACATCACCCAGGTTCAGTTCGAATACGGGGCAATCAAATTATTACAAACCGAATGTGATCGTTTAGGCGTTTTGCGCCCGATGATCGTGACCGATGCAGGGGTGCGCGCAGCAGGGCTAGTCGATAAGGTGTTGGCTCAACTCAAGCATGCCTCGGCAGTTGGCATCTTTGATCAAACCCCGCCTAACCCAACCGAGGCAGCGATGCGGGTGGCACTTGATCAATATCGTGCCGGTAAATTTGATGGTCTGATTGCCCTGGGTGGCGGCTCTGCCATGGATCTCGCCAAAGCAGTCGCCATTTGTTCAGCACACGAAGGCCCGCTTAAAAGCTTTGCCGCTGTCGAGGGTGGGGTTGCTCGCATTACCGCGGCAACCGCGCCAGTGATTGCCATCCCGACGACCGCTGGCACAGGCAGTGAGGTCGGTCGTGGGTCAATGATGATTCTTGATGACGGCCGCAAGGTTGCTCTCGTGTCTCCTTACATCATCCCGAAAGTAGCCATTTGCGATCCTGAGTTGACGCTAGGGTTACCGCCCATGCTCACCGCAGCGACCGGCATGGATGCCATTACCCATTGCATGGAGACCTTCATGTCCGCGGCACTGAATTTCCCGGCAGAAGGGATCGCGCTAGATGGTTTGTGGCGTGGTTGGGCGCACATCGAACGGGCCACGAAAAATCCCGATGATAAAGAAGCGCGCTTTCACATGATGAGTGCGTCCACACAAGGGGCCATGACGTTTCAAAAAGGCTTGGGTGCAGTGCACAGCTTGAGCCATTCACTAGGCGCGTTGAACCCTAAGCTTCACCACGGCACACTGAACGCAATGCTTTTGCCTGCGGTGATTAACTTCAATGCAAGCGTCGAATCCATGAAGCAAGCGAATAAGCTTGCTCGCTTGGCACAAGCGACTGGCCTCTCATCCGGGACGGATGTGTCACCGGCTGTCAAGGAAATGAATCAGCGTCTCGGTTTGCCATCAGGCCTGGGGGCGCTCGGCGTGACCGAGGCGATGTATCCCGAGGCCATAAAAATGGCGATGCAGGATCATTGTCATTTCACCAATCCTCGCATCGCCACTGAACAGGACTACGTTAACATTCTGCGCGAGTCCATGTAAGACCGCCCTTATTTGCCGATGCGCTGATCCATCCAGGAGCCCAGCAAATCGGCAATTTGGATGTTGTTACTGTCTTGCATGATCATGTGCGAATTACCCGTGATGCCGATACTCGGTAAGACTATCAATTCGGCTTTGCCACCCGCCTGATTCGCGGTTTGTACAAATTCACGGCAGAGCTTCAAGCGCGGAGCCCAGCGTGGTGATACCTCAACGTTGTCACCGAACAGCACCATGATGGGCATTTTTGTATAGGGTGCCATGTCGCCTTTTGGATCGGGGCATGCCGCTGGCTCAACTGCCACAATGCCAGCAATCCCAGCAGTATCCATCGCTGCCGTTTGAAATGGATAGATACCTGATTGAGAATGACTCATCAAGATCGTTTTTTTCAGCTGTTTCGCTAAGGTCGAGAGTGCGGGTACGGTGGGATTTGGCGTTGGTAGGGTATTGAGCCAATCCGGCACCATTTGCTGCCACAAACCATTTTGCGCACCAACGGGAAATTTCATTCCGTCATAAACCTTGGGAAACTCGGGACCAAACCGGAAAATAGTCCAGGCAGATTCGTGGCTGGCGGCAAAAACCGTCGGCAATTTATCGTTCTGTTCTTTACCCATTTTGACCGCATTCGATACCGTGGCATTGACCGCAGAGCGACCCCGACCAGACTGATCAATGACATAGGTAGGATAACCACGACGCACAAAATACTCGTCCCAACCCATACGACCGTCCGGGGTGGTCTCCCACGACATGCCAGTCAGGCAACAGCCATGAATCAGCACGAGTGACACCTCTTTAGCTTTGACGGGTACTTGATAGCGGGTGTACATCTGGTCGACGGTAATCGTACCGGAGGCTGCGTAGGCTGGCAGCGTTGATAGCGTGTCAGATTGAATATCTCGACCGCCGACAAAAAAGCTGCCTTGTTTGGCAATGCTCAATGGCGAGGTGAGTGCTTGCTGACTTAAACCAGCCAGCTTAAATGACAGACTTGATTTTTGTTCTTGCGCTGAGACGTGATGACTCGTGATCATCAACGCGGCCAGGCTGAAGGTGGCTATTATTTTTTTAAGGGATGGTGGGGTGTACAACACAGTGGTCTCCTGTTTGAAGGGCGGTATATACCGCGATTGGTACTGCGATTTGCAATGAGGTGTCTACCTCAATGCTACCGCAGCCCGCAAAGCAGGACAGCTTCGAGCTGCGTCAGCCCCGTTTCAAAGGGCTGACGCTTCTGCTTCACTTACTGCCGTTGTAGTTCTCAATACCTGAGAGAATTTCTTGATGAGCCTCTTCAATGCCACCCCAGCCCTTGACCTTGACCCACTTGCCCGCTTCGAGATCTTTGTAATGCTCGAAGAAATGCTGAATGGCGTTCAGGCGCATGGGGTGAATATCCGTGGCTTGTTTCCAGTGGCTATAAATCGGCAGCACCTTATCGATGGGGACGGCCAATAATTTCGCATCCTGACCGCCTTCGTCTTCCATTTGCAGAACACCTAAGGCGCGGCATCTGACGACGACACCCGGAATCACCGGAAAAGGCGTGATCACCAAGACATCCACGGGGTCACCATCACCAGCGATCGTTTTAGGGATATAGCCATAGTTGCAGGGATAGTGCATAGAGGTGCCCATGAACCGATCCACAAAAAGCGCCCCTGAGTCTTTATCGACCTCGTATTTGATAGGGTCGGAATTCATCGAAATTTCGATGATGACATTAAAAGAATCAGGAACTTTATCGCCTGCGGTGACCATATCTAAACTCATGCAAACTCCGTAAAACGTTGATTAATCAGTGAATACCCTAATGTTAGCAAAGAATCTGTGCTCACCCCTCTTTGCACTATGAACAATCTGTTACATACTGAAGGCGCAGCAAATGTTCTAGAAGGTGCACCAAAAGTTCTGCTAAGTGAATCAAAAATATTTAAGAGACAACACTTCAGGGAGTTTTTAAGCATGCCTATCGAAACACAAGGTCTTTATTTTGCGTTGGCCTGCGGGCTAATTGCGGTCATTTACGGCTTCGCCGTCAGATCCTGGATTCTCAAGCAAAGTACGGGTAACGAGAAAATGGTGGAGATCGCCGACGCCATTCAGCAAGGCGCTGCGGCATATCTATCCAAGCAGTATCGAACGATCGGGATCGTCGGCATCGTCCTGACGGTGTTGATTGCAGTCTTCATCGATCACGGCTCTGCACCCTTCTCGACGGCACTCGGTTTTGTCATCGGCGCAGTGCTCTCAGGCGCCTGCGGCTTTATTGGTATGAATGTTTCGGTGCGAGCTAATGTTAGAACCGCACAGGCAGCCACCAAAGGCATGAACGAAGCGCTAAATGTTGCCTTTAAAGGCGGTGCGATCACCGGTATGCTGGTGGTGGGACTCGGACTATTAGGGGTAGGTCTTTTCTACATGTACCTCAGCGCAACCGGCAAGGGTGCGGATATGTCAGCCATCCTGCATCCCTTGATTGGTTTGGCCTTTGGCTCATCTTTAATTTCGATCTTTGCTCGCTTGGGTGGCGGTATCTTCACCAAAGGTGCTGATGTGGGCGCTGACTTGGTCGGTAAGGTCGAAGCGGGCATCCCCGAGGACGACCCTCGTAATCCTGCCGTGATTGCGGACAACGTTGGCGACAACGTGGGCGACTGCGCAGGGATGGCGGCAGACTTGTTTGAAACGTATGCCGTGACCTTGATCGCCACCATGGTGTTGGGGGCACTGATGATTAAAGGCGCGTTGGCTGCAGCGGTAGTCTACCCACTCGTGCTCGGCGGGATTTCAATCATCGCGTCGATCATCGGTTGCTCGTTTGTCAAAGCAACGCCCGGCATGAAAAACGTGATGCCGGCATTGTATAAAGGCCTCATCATTGCTGGCGTGATCTCACTGGTTGCCTTTTATTTTGCCACCAACTGGGCGTTGCCCGACGATGTGCTTGGTCACGCCGGGAGTCGCCTAAAACTGTTTGGCTGCACGGTCGTTGGTCTTGTACTGACGGCGTTATTGGTATGGATTACCGAGTACTACACAGGCACTGACTATCCGCCTGTCAAACACATTGCCCAAGCGTCGACGCAAGGCCATGGCACCAACATCATCGCCGGGCTAGGGGTCTCGATGAAGTCCACAGCAGGACCGGTGTTGTGTGTGTGTGCGGCAATCTATGCTGCTTATGCCCTTGCCGGTATTTACGGGATTGCGATCGCGGCGACCGCCATGTTGTCGATGGCCGGCATCGTCGTCGCCCTCGATGCGTATGGGCCGATTACGGACAATGCCGGTGGCATTGCAGAGATGGCTGGATTGCCTCAGTCAGTGCGTGACATTACTGATCCGCTCGATGCGGTTGGTAACACCACCAAGGCAGTGACCAAAGGCTATGCGATTGGGTCGGCTGGCTTGGCCGCCTTGGTGTTGTTTGCGGACTATACCCACGCACTTGAGTCTGCTGGTCAAAAAGTGACTTTCGACCTGTCGAATCATATGGTGATCATTGGCCTGTTCATCGGGGGGTTGATTCCCTATCTGTTCGGTGCCATGGCCATGGAAGCAGTCGGGCGTTGTGCTGGGGCGGTTGTCGAAGAGGTCAGAAGACAGTTCCGTGATATCCCCGGCATTATGGATGGCACCGGTAAGCCTGAGTACGGTGTGGCCGTGGGCATGCTGACGTCTGCTGCCATCAAAGAAATGATCGTCCCGTCTCTGTTGCCCGTCGTGGTGCCAGTGGTGGTCGGTTTGGCACTTGGCCCTGCGGCGCTGGGCGGGTTGCTGATGGGCACGATCGTGACCGGCTTATTTGTCGCCATCTCAATGTGTACCGGCGGCGGTGCCTGGGACAATGCCAAGAAATATATCGAGGAAGGGCACTATGGCGGCAAAGGGTCGGATGCGCATAAGGCTGCGGTGACGGGCGACACCGTCGGCGATCCCTACAAGGATACTGCTGGCCCAGCGGTCAACCCGTTGATCAAGATCATCAACATTGTGGCGTTGCTGATTGTGCCGTTGGTCGTCAAGATGTGGAGTTAATTGAGGCAGACAGCATTGCCCGGTTAACCAGGAAAGCCGCCTACCGTGGTGAGGCGGCTTTTTTGTCAAAGGATCCGTCGATTGAAACGTCTGAATTGAGAGGCTGCATCTTGAAAATTTATGTCGCGGGGTTTCAGCACGAAACCAACACATTTGCCCCTTCGCTGGCTGACTGGGCCGCCTTTAATCGAGGCGACTCTTTCCCAGCGTTTATTAAAGGCCAGGCGATGCTCGATAGCCTTCGCGGCGTCAATATCCCCATCGGCGGATTTATGGATGCGGCCCGCACCGAAGGTTGGCAGCTCGTGCCCGGCTCTTGGTGCGGTGCTATCCCCTCATCCTATGTGACTCGCGATGCCTTTGAACGCATCAGCGATTCCATGCTTCAGGACATCCGGCACGGAGGGTTCGACGCCGTTTACTTGGATCTTCACGGCGCGGCGGTGGCTGAGCACGTGGATGATTGCGAGGGTGAACTGATCGGACGGATCCGAGCACTCGTTGGCCCCAAGATGCCGATTGTCGCAAGCCTTGATCTGCACGCCAACGTCACCTTGAAAATGCTCGCAGAAGCGGATGCACTCGCCTCTTACCGGACCTATCCCCATGTGGATATGGCGGCGACTGGAGAGCTCGCAGCCACCTTGCTGAAACGCCGGTTGCAATTTGGTCGCAAAGAACCCATGGCGTATCGACGTCTGCCATTTCTAATCCCCCTGAATGCACAGAGCACGTGGTTAGAGCCCGCGAAGTCTCGCTATGAAGACATGATGGAACTCGATAAAAAATTCAACGCGTGTTTGAGTTTTTGTATGGCCTTCCCCGCAGCGGATATCGCTGAATGTGCACCGATGGTCTGGGGTTACGGCGCTCAGGCAGACACGGCAGTCGACACACTGTATCGCCAAGTGAGCGAACCTGCACAATGGCAGCTCACCGTTTTTTCTGCACGCGACGCTGTCGAGCAGGCCTGCGTGCTGGCCGAATCAAATGACAAGCCCATCGTCATTGCTGACACGCAAGACAATCCCGGTGCAGGGGGGGACAGCAACACAACAGGTCTGCTGAGAGCCTTGCTAGAGAAAAGCGCTGGAAAACGTCTGCCCGGTAAAGTCGCCATCGGGCTGATCTTTGACGCGGCGGCGGCAGCCATGGCGCACGCAGCGGGGATTGGCGCCACGATCACGACAACGGTAGGCGCTGCTGTACCCACTTTCACTGGCCATTTGAGCGACGACCCGGTTCAGGGCACCTTCAAGGTCAAGGCACTGTCAGACGGTAAGGCAACCCTTAAAGGGCCTATGATGACGGGCCTGTCGATCAAGCTCGGGCAATGTGCCATGCTGGAAATCGATGGGGTTCTGGTTGCCGTGGTGAGTGGCAAGAAGCAGCTGCTCGACAGAGAGCTATTTAGAATGTTAGGGGTTCATCCAGAGACGATGAAGATATTGGTGGTGAAAAGCTCAAATCACTTCAGAGCAGATTTCACCCCCATTGCTTCGCATGTCTTGGTTGCCAAGGCTGCAGGACCAATGGCTGCCGACCCAGCCGATTTGCCCTGGACCAAGCTTGCCTCGACGACGCGTACCACCCCCTGAGGCCTTTCATGTAAAGTGCGGAAATCCTCATCGCTCAGAGGGGAGGTCAACGACAGCGTCACGTCTGGTGTTTGCGAGTTGATGAGCGACATCGGTCACGGGCGCGAAAGATGGGCTTGAATAAAAACAGGTAATAGGTGATGAGAAATCTTATTCGTGCAGTTGTTGTGCTGCTGGCATTTGCCAGCTCGTTCGTTGCCGCCAGCGCTTTACCAAAACTAGAAAACTTACCTGAACCAACGGTGACCAGTTATGAGTTCGGGGTTTTTGATGAGGGCGGTGGAGGTAACCTGCGGTTTACGCCTACGAAAGTCGTCCCTTTAGTTGCTGGTCAGAAATATGGCTGGGTCATCCATTTAGAAGAGCCCTTGGCTGTTCTTCAGTTACGTGAACAATTTACGCTTCCCACCAAGCCTGCGACCTGGGGGCCACCTGAAAAAAATGGGGCTAGAACCATCTCAGCGGATGGCAGAACGTCTACCGTCGATTGGACTGCTCAAGTGAACAATAACGTGGTGTATAAACTCTGGTCGGTTGCAGAAGGCGACCCCCCAGGGCACTACAACATCAAAGTTTACCTAGAGGGGGCACTGGTCAGCGACTTCAAGTTTGATGTGCAGAAACCTGATTGACCGACCGTCAACAAACCGCCGTTGTTTGATGGACTTGCTATTTGTACTTCAGACCAAAGCATGAGCCGACACAACATTAATAATTCTGGTTACATCTCGCGATACGTGATCAGTGTTGTGGCAAAAAAAATAGATGTGTATTTTGTGTAACCCAAATCGTCTGAGGTACGAATAGCAGTTAGGTCGCAACGTTTTTGACCTAAATCAACTTTCATCGATTAATACTAGGAGTTCATATGAAATACCTACTCGCCCTTTTGGTTTCTCTCAGTGTCTTACCCAGCCTTTCGTCTGCTGCAGATGCACCGATGGATGCAAAAACGAAATCAACCATGGATGCAATGCACAAGATGGATGCAAACAGTGACGGTAAAGTATCAAAAGACGAAGCAATGAAAGGTGGCATGACGGCAGAAGCTTTCGGCAAAATGGACACTAACAAGGACGGCATGGTTGATCAAGCAGAATGGCTGCGTGCCCACGCTGGTGCGTAAGCTATTCGAGTAGTTTCATTACACCCATGATGACGTAGTCACTGCCCCTTGGGATCGTCATCGATGATTGTCCCAGGGGGCGAACTGTGCTTCGCACGGTGCTGTTGCTTAACAGCCTACCGTTCTGCCAAAGTATCGATAGATCCAAAATAGCAGCAGCAAAAAGCTGAATATCAACGATGCTGAAACTCGCCGATGTCGTCGTGAATGCGAGATGCCAGTGAGTACAAGGATGAGGACTAGCAACCCAGTGAACGGGGCGTAAACGTCACTCGCATCATCAACTTCTTTGGGAATATCGCAAAGCGTCAGCGTTGTATTGCCGTCAAGCTCACCGATCATGTAGTCGTAATCAGAACCAGACAGCAGCAAAATGAGAAAAGCGACCGCGAAGGCACAGAGGCCATAAACTGCGCCTTTGCGAGCCCTTGCTCGGCAGCGAGCTTATACCATTTCACCGCTTGAGCGTAGTTTCGGGTGACCCCTTGCCCGTTACCATACATAAAGCCAAGGTTTAACTGCGCATACGCATGGCCTTGCTCAGCAGCGAGCGTGTACCACTTCACCGCTTGAGCGTAGTTTTGCGTGACCCCTTGCCCGTCGTAATACATCACGCCCAGTTTGTACTGCGCCCATGATTCGCCTTTATCCGCCTCGGATTTCGCAATGGTCAATGCCGTCGCGTAGTCGCCCTGACGAACTGACGTGAGGAAGTCATCCGAAGGGGTCCCCGTAACCTTACTTGAGACGAGCACAAGCAGGGTAAGTATGAGTTTTTTCATCTTTTTTTTACGACGAAATAGTCTGGTTGGCGACCGAGATACAGAAATAATACCTTAAGGCTAGCTCAAGACTAAATTAAGGATAGGTTTAAGGTTGGGATAAATGTTTGTGCAATTGCGCCCAGCAGACGTGCGGGAGACCCTCACAAACCCCGATTCGGAGGCGGTTGGTAACGGTCTATATTTTGATCAGAGCGCTGACAGACCGCACGCGAGCGCAATGAGTCAGCGTAGCGGCTCAGGCGCGACAGACACGAGGATTAACACTGACTGTCTCGCCAAGACCGGCAAAAGAAAAAAGGCCTCAGAGCACTTACGCTTAGAGACCTTCGCTTTTACTGGTGCCGGAGAAAGGAATCGAACCCTCGACCTTCTCATTACAAGTGAGCTGCTCTACCAACTGAGCTACTCCGGCATTTTTTTAACTTTTCACCTGATTTGTTTATCAGGGAACAGCATTATAGGTTATTTTCGCTCGGTGTTATTTAACGATGCTAAGTTTCGGCCGGGTGGGTGGCGGGTCTTTAGGATCGTCCGTATTAGTGGCGCTGGGCACTGACCGCATGGGAGCACTCGGCGATTTCTCAATGCTTGGTGCTGGCACAGATGATTCGGTGGCTTCAAAGGCCATGCCCGCCCCGGTTTCACGCGCGTAGATAGCAGTCACCGCAGCGACCGGCACGTAGATATCTTCAGTCTTGCCGTTGAATCGAGCCTGAAACTCGATGGCATCGTTACCGATGACCAGTCGGTTGGTGGCGAGTGAATCAATATTCAACGTGATTTGGCCATCATGGATATGCGCCCGAGGCACCATCGTGTTTGAGTCAACCCGGATGGTCAAATGCGGGGTGTAGCCATTATCCGTGCACCACTCATGTAGCGCACGAATCATATAGGGCTTGGTTGAGGTTTCAGCCATCGTTCAAGTGCCTCGATTAACGACGCATGACCTTTTCTGAAGGCGTCAGCGCTTCGATATACGCTGGGCGTGAAAACAGGCGTTCACCATATTTCTGAATCGGTGCGGCTGTCTTGGGTAACTCGATGCCATAGTGATCCAGGCGCCACAATAAAGGTGCCATCGCAACGTCAAGCATGGAGAACTCTTCGCCCAACATGTACTTGTTCTTCATCAACTGAGGGGCAAGTTGTGACAGGCTGTCGCGGATCGCAACGCGTGCAGCGTCAAGACGTTTTGTGTCGCCACGGGCAGAGCGGTCTTCGAGCGCAGCAACATGGATGAATAGCTCTTTCTCGAAGTTATAAAGAAAGAGACGCGTACGGGCACGCATCAACGGATCTGCGGGCATCAATTGCGGATGAGGGAAGCGCTCGTCAATGTATTCATTGATGATGTTTGACTCATAAAGAATCAAGTCACGCTCAACCATGATGGGCACCTGACCAGACGGATTCATGACCGCGATGTCTTCTGGTTTGTTGTACAGATCGATGTCGCGGATTTCAAAATCCATAGCTTTCTCGAACAACACGAAACGGCAACGGTGAGAAAAAGGGCAGGTCGTGCCGGAATAGAGGACCATCATGATGGGTTCCGTCCTAATAAGAAAAGCGAAAGGCCAGCGCCTATTCAGTTAGACGCTGGCCTCGGAAAAGACACTACTTAACGTGCTTCCAGAAAGAAGCGTTGAGTCGCCAAGCAATGACAAAGAAGATACCTAGAAACAGCAGCACCCAAACACCGATACGCTTGCGTGTTTGTTGCACTGGCTCTGACATCCAGGTCAAGAACGCAGTAACGTCGGCGGCGTCGTTGTCATAAGCCGTTGCACGAGCAGGGTCAGCATTTTTGAACGTGACCGTTGACGTTGCACCACCATGGTAATGCGCGACCGGTTCTGTGGTGACCGTCGCGTAACCCATCGCATCGTAAGTGGTGGTGATGCGTTGCCAGGCCTCGTGCCCGCCCTCGTGGCCTTTTTCTGCCTCGTGCTCGTGCATCGCAACGATCGTCATTTCTCTGTCGCCTTGCCGATCCCAGAGGACGTGTGGCATCGCGACGTTGGGATAGGCGAGGTTGTTCCAGCCCGTTGGGCGACTGGTGTCGCGGTAAAACGTGCGCAGGTAGGTATAGATGTAGTCAGAGCCGGTCGGGCCCGCTGTTGCTGACTTAGCACGTGCAATAACCGACAGATCGGGTGGTGCTGCACCGAACCAGGCTTTGCCGTCTTTTGCTGAGACAGAACCCATCATCATGTCGCCCACTTTACTGCCAGTAAACAGCAGGTTTGCTTTGATGAGTTCATCTGTCAAGCCAATCTCTTTGAGCTTGCTGTAACGCATAGACGCGGCGCTGTGGCAGTTCAAACAGTAATTGACGAACAGTTTGGCGCCATGTTGCAACGCCGTCAGGTCGGTAATACGGTTAGGTGCGGCTTCTAGTGCATAGCCGCCTGTATTGGCGCTAGCCCCCGTGGCTAGGATCACTAGGGCAAGAGCGCAAATCAGCTTCTTGATCATGGTCATTCCGTAATTAAAGTTGGGCTCAATGGGCGTGGAAGGTGACACGATCGGGCACGGGCTTGAACTTCCCAAGCGTGCTCCAGATGGGCATCAGAAAGAAAAAGCCCAAATAAATCAATGTACCAATCTGCGACATCAAATTGAACAGTGCGCTGGGTGGTTGCGTGCCCAGATAACCTAAGACGAGGAAGTTCACAAAGAAAATGCCGTACAACACTTTGTGCCAACCAGGACGATAGCGAATGGATTTCACGGGGCTGTAATCCAGCCAGGGCAGGAAAAACAGCAGCACGACTGCGCCACCCATGGCGACGACACCCCAGAACTTGGCATCGATCACTTGCAGCAAGACTGCGACAACCACCAGTGCGCCAGCAGAAATGATCTTCATCAGGCCTTTCTGACGGATGAACATCAAGATGGCACCCAAGCCCACGAGTACGGTCAGTACGGTGGTGAACTCGCTGGTCGTTGCGCGAAGCATGGAGTAGAACGGCGTGAAGTACCAGACAGGCGCGATATGCGGCGGTGTCTTCAGCGGATCTGCAGGGATGAAGTTATTGAACTCGAGAAAGTAACCACCCATTTCAGGGCCGAAAAACACAATGGCCATGAAAATGATCAGGAAACCTGCCAAGCCCATGATGTCATGAACGGTGTAATAAGGATGGAAGGGAATCCCGTCAAGCGGGCGACCATACTTATCTTTATGCGCCTTGATATCGACACCGTCGGGATTGTTTGAGCCGACTTCATGCAACGCGACAATGTGCGCGGCAACCAGGCCAAGTAAGACCAGCGGGATCGCGATCACATGGAACGAGAAGAACCGGTTCAAGGTCGCATCTGAAACCACATAGTCACCGCGAATCCAAATCGACAACTCGGGCCCGATGAAAGGGATCGCCGAGAACAGATTCACAATGACCTGCGCACCCCAAAAAGACATCTGACCCCAAGGTAAGAGGTAACCAAAAAACGCCTCAGCCATTAAACAGAGAAAGATGCCGACGCCGAAGATCCAGATCAACTCACGTGGTTTGCGGTACGAGCCGTAAATCAGTGCGCGAACCATATGCAGGTAAACGACGACAAAAAACATCGAGGCGCCCGTCGAGTGCATATAACGGACGAACCAACCGCCCGGTACCTCACGCATGATGTATTCAACCGATTGGAAAGCGGTTTGAGAATCAGGCTTGTAGTGCATCACCAGGAAAATACCCGTGACGATCTGCAGTACCAGCACAATCAAGGCCAACGAGCCAAAGAAGTACCAGAAGTTGAAGTTCTTGGGTGCGTAATACTCTGACAGATGAGCTTTATACGTTGACGTCAGGGGGAATCGACGGTCTATCCACCCAATCAGTCCTGTCGTTTCGACGGTTTTATCGCCAGCCATGCGATGGCTCCTTGGTATGTTTCAGTGTCGCGTTGTTACGGTATCGTCGGTATGACGATTAAGCTTTGTTATCTTCGTCAACACCAATAATGATTTTGGTGTCACTTAAGTACTGGTAAGGAGGCACTTCGAGATTATCGGGTGCGGGCTTGTTTTTAAACACGCGACCTGCCAAATCAAACGTCGAACCATGGCAAGGGCAGAGAAAACCGCCTTCCCAGTTATCTGGCAAGCTAGGCTGTGCACCTGGCTTGAAATAAGGCGAAGGCGAGCATCCCAAGTGGGTACAAATACCAACCGCGACGAAGAGCTCTTCTTTACGCGAGCGCCACTGATTTTGAGCGTATTTAGGCGTATACCCGGGGCGCTTTGACGCTGGATCAGCGACTTCGCTGCTCGTGACTTTCAGAGAATCGAGCTGCTCTTTGGTGCGGCGAATCAACCAGACAGGTTTGCCGCGCCATTCGACAGTGCGCATTTCACCAGGCTGCATTGTCGCAATGTCAACCTCAACAGGGGCACCCGCCGCGCGCGCGCGTTCGGAAGGCTGGAAGGTGCTGACGAGCGGCACTGCAAACCCTGCGCCTGCGACACCGCCCGCAGCACAGGTAGCGCCAATCCAGAAACGACGTGAAGGGTCTGACGGGAGATTCGGGGGCACCGAGCCCTCGTCGTCTTGCATAGCTGAATCCTGACTCATTCTCTACAATCCTTGTTGCAGCTGCGGGGTTTAGCAGACTCAAAAAACCTGAGTAAACTAGGTCACGGGTTTTTTGAAACGGCTGGTGCAGCGAGAAGGTTACGGTTAATACTATATCCTTAACCACTTATTATAGCCGTAGCGGCAAATCAAAAAAAGGATGGATGAGTAGAAATGAGTAAAGCGACAAGTCTTTTAAAAGAATTTCGAGATTTCGCGGTGCGTGGCAACATGGTCGATCTGGCGGTCGGTGTCATTGTTGGTGCCGCTTTTGGCAAAATTGTTGAATCGCTCGTCAAAGACATCATCATGCCGCTCATCAACTTTTTGGTGGGTGGGACTGTAGATTTTAGTAATAAATTCATCGTGTTGCATACACCAGAAGGCTACAGCGGGCTTCTGACATACGCAGAGCTGACTAAAGCAGGTGCGACGATTTTTGCCTGGGGCAGCTTCGTCACCATCGTGATCAACTTTGTGTTGCTGGCGTTTGTTATTTTCTTTATGGTCAAGGGGATTAACAGTACGCGGGCTCGACAAGCCCTCGAGGCAGCTGCGCCACCGCCAAAGCCAGAAGTTTTGTTGCTGATGGAAATTCGGGATTTGCTTAAAGCGCAGCAGCCCGAAGCGCTGACGGATGAAGCGAAAGAGTAGCCCACTGCTGCACTTGCGTCAGGGCTTACTGCTGAGAGTTAGCGAAGGCAGGCCGATGAAGTATGGTTGCTGACCACCTCCCCTAAACGGGGTTGTCTACGTCAACGAAGCTGACCTCAATGGGGAAGTGCTTGGCGATTGCTTGCCCGAGCGCGTGAACCCCATAACGCTCGGTCGCGTGATGCCCGGCGCTGATAAACGCGACACCTGACTCTCGAGCAAGGTGCACGCTGGGCTCAGAAATCTCGCCAGTAATGAAAACATCCGCACCAGCGTCGATGGCTTGTTGAAACATGCTTTGTGCCGCGCCAGTACACCAGGCAATCTTCTGCACTTTTCGATGCCCGTCGCCGATCACCAATGGTGTTCTTTGAAGTTTTTTTGCGATGCGGGCGCTCAACTGGTCTAGCGTCAGCACAGAGTTAGCTTTACCCAGGCAAATGAGTTGGTCACGGCCAGC
This sequence comes from Jezberella sp., assembly GCF_964834465.1. NCBI lineage: Bacteria > Pseudomonadati > Pseudomonadota > Betaproteobacteria > Burkholderiales > Alcaligenaceae > Jezberella > Jezberella sp. Next base: position 51,500 of record NZ_CBAZRM010000011.1, on the reverse strand, counting down.
GGTACCGTCGCGCGTCAGGTTTAACAGGCTGCCAAGGCGCGCATTATTGCCGAGGATGGGATGGGCATCTAGCGGAAGATGGTACGCAATCAAGTTGATGTCGTGCGCCAATAATTTGGCGAGCCGCTTGTGTTTTGTGCCGATCACGCGAGGATCTTCGCCCTTCCAGAACCAACCGTGATGCACCAGCAATGCATCGGCTTTGGTTTCAATGGCGATGTCGATCAGCGCTTCGCTGGCTGTGACTCCGGCGATAATACGAGCGATGGTGCTATTGCCCTGCACTTGTAAACCGTTTGGGCAATAGTCATTGAACGCTGAGGGGGTGAGCGTTTTGTCCAGCCATGCACACAATTCGTTGGTCGTAACGATTTTATTTTTTAGTGAAGACATGATGCGTCGAATTTGGTTATTGTTTGCGCAGACCGTAACGGTTTGTTTGGGTGTGTTGTTCGTCGTGGTGACGTTGCGTCCCGAGTGGCTCGGTCGAGCGTCGATCGGGCGGGCAGTTCCGCCCACGCCTGAGGTCAATACTAACGTAGACCGACTGACTGTGTCCAAAGAATCGGATCGTCAATCGCATTCGACAACGGCACCTACTTCGTTTGCCGTCGGTGTTGCAGCAGCAACCCCAGGTGTGGTCAACATTTTTACGACCAAACACGTTGCGGTCAGTCGACTGCCATTGCCGGCAGACCCTTTCATTAGAAAGTTTTTTGAACAGATGCCAGGCTTCAGTGAACGACGCCAGAGTAATAGTTTGGGCTCGGGCGTCGTAGTTACCAAGGCGGGTCATATCCTGACGAATTTCCACGTGATTGACGGTGCAGAAGAAATCCTTGTTGCCTTGAGTGATGGACGACAGGCGAACGCTCGAGTGATCGGCGTTGATCCTGAGACAGATTTGGGCGTGTTGAAAATTGATTTACCGAATCTGCGTGTGCTGCCGTTTGCGACGCAAGAGGTACTGCGGGTGGGTGACGTTGTGCTCGCGATTGGCAATCCCTTTGGGGTTGGTCAGACGACGACGATGGGTATCGTGTCAGCACTGGGGCGTGATGGTCTCGGCACGAATGTCTATGAGAACTTTATCCAAACCGATGCAGCCATCAATCCTGGCAATTCGGGCGGTGCGCTGATTGACACACAAGGCCGATTGGTCGGGATTAACACGGCGATCTACTCGCAGTCTGGCGGCTCACTTGGGATAGGGTTTGCTATCCCAGTGTCCGCCGCCGAACGGGTGATGGATCAAATTATTAAAAACGGAAGCGTCAAACGGGGCTGGTTAGGTATTGAGCTTCAGGACATGACCGCTGATTTAGCACGGGCGCTGGGCGTTGACCAAGCCACTGGGGCAATTGTCACGGGTATGGTTAGGGACGGCCCTGGCATGCTGGCCGGATTGCACGTGGGCGATATCATCCAAAGCTTGGAGGGAAGAAAGGTTGAGGATGCCAATAGATTGTTGGGGCGTATTGCAGCATTGCCCCCAGGCAAGACAGCCAGACTCGATGTTGTGCGACGCGCCCAGCATCAAGCCGTGGATGTTGTGCTTGGTACAAAACCACCGTTCAACAAATAAGTGACCAGTGGTCGTTTTCGATTACGCAGCCGCTTGCATACTGCACTTCGCCAGTAAAGCCTCGCTTTCCGTGAGGATGGCTTTTTTAACTTCGACTGACGAATTGAAGAAGACTTCTTGCAATTTGGCCAGCTCTTCGTCCTCTGTGTAAAACCAGCTGACTGGCATGTTGAGAATTTCGGCCACTTTGCACATCAATTGATAATCAGGCGCATGCTTACCTCGCTCGTACTGATTCATACGAGCGCTCGCTGACATAGGATCGATACCGGCAAGTTTGCCGAGTTTCTCTTGAGATAGGCTCGACTTTAAACGAGCTTGTTTGAGACGATGAGCTAGCATGGGACAAAGCCCCCTTTAAACTGAACTGGATCGCAAGACCAACAATAAGCCTTGCTCTAGAAAATCCTAAGTTAAAGGGTAAACCCTGCGGTAGGCAGCATCAAGTTGTTTTGAGCATCTAAAGAACCAATTGTAGACCAATTGGCGTATTTTAGGCGAAAAAAAGAACAATTTAGTCTGGTTTTCACAACAAATGACCACGCTCGGTTAAGTGTTGTCGTCTTCTTTCGCTCTTGATTTAACGCCACGGGCAAACAAGAGCCCGACTTCATATAAAACACATAACGGTACTGCCAGCATAAACTGACTCACCACATCAGGGGGCGTCACAATGGCAGCGATAAAAAACGCGGCAACCACAAAATAGCCTCTGAAGGATCTCAGCTTCTCGACACTGACGATACCCATTCTTACCAGAATCACAACCACAACGGGTACTTCAAACGTGACACCGAAGGCGAGAAACATGCTCATGACAAAGCTGACATACGCTTCGATATCTGGCGCGGGGGTAATCGATTGGGGTGCAAACTTGGCAATGAAGGTGAAGACGGTGCGGAACACCACAAAATAACAAAAGGCCATGCCTCCCACGAACAGCACGCAGCTCGACACGATCAGAGGTAGTGCTAACTTCTGTTCGTGCTGATAGAGTCCCGGCGCCACAAAAGCCCACGCTTGATAAAGTACGACCGGGAGCGCGATGACGAAAGCCGCCATCAAGGTCACCTTAACAGGCACCATGAAAGGGGTGATCACCCCCGTGGCGATCATGCGAGTGCCCTCAGGCAACGAAGACAACATCGGTTGCGCCAGCAAATCATAGATGTAAGAGGCGCCAGGGTAGAAAAACAACCCGAGAAATACGGCCATGACAGCTGCCACAGCGTAAAGCAACCGCTGCCTCAGTTCGATTAAGTGCGACATAAAAGTATCGCCAGGCTTTTCTTCTGGCGCTGTGTTATCGCTTGAACTCACGAACTGACTCCCTGCTTGTTGGGTGAAACTGCGGGGGCGATCGATGGTAACTCGCCTTGCACCGCATCGATTTCAAGTTGCTGAGGGATGTTTGCTTCGACGACGGACGTCGTTTCTGGGGCCGCCGCTTGTACTTGCGCCAGCGCTGAAGCCGAGTCTGTCACATGCACTGTGGCGCTCGTTTCTTCGCCTGTCGCTAGCGTCGCTGTCTCGTTCGTTGTGGAAGCCGCATCGTGGCCAACATCGTGCAGCGTGTCCATGGTACTTTTTTCGAAAGCATTCAACGGTTCAGAGATCGCCGTCTGGGCGTCACTGATCGAGGTTTTCACCGACTGCGCCGCCTCTTGTACCTGTTCTTTAAATTTTCGAAGATCGTCGAGTTCAATTTCGCGCTGAATGTCAGCTTTCACATCATTGACATAGCGCTGCGCACGCCCAACCAGATGCCCTAGCGTTTTTGCCACTTTCGGCAAGCGCTCGGGCCCGATGACGACCAGTGCAACGACACCCACAACCATTAATTCAGAGAAACTGAAGTCAAACATTTTCAGATGCCAGAGAGAACAGGTTCAACTGACGTCGAACCTGAGATTTAGTGTGTGCTGCCTGACTTCTCTTTGGCCGGCACATCGATGGTTTCGCCAACGGCAACGCGCGCCGTTTCGGTGGCTTCTGCTTCTTTGGCGTGAGGGTCTTTCATCCCTTCTTTAAAACCTTTAACAGCGCTGCCGAGGTCAGCGCCAATATTACGAATTTTCTTGGTGCCAAAAACTAGCGCAACGATCGCAAGTAACACCAACCAATGCCAAATACTAAAGCTACCCATAGTGGATCTCCGTTTACTCGTTAGCTGTGGTGCGTCTGTGCCAAGGACGCTTTCCACCAAGAATATGAAAATGCAGGTGATTAACTTCTTGGCCGCCCTCAACCCCCGAGTTGACCAAGAGTCGAAAACCACCCTCATGTCCAGGATTGCAACCGTTCTCGAGTGCAATCGTGGGCAGCAATGTCATCATTCTACCCAACCAATCAGCGTCCGTGGGTTTTACCTCTTGTAACGAAAGGATATGATGGCGGGGCACGACCAATAGATGGACAGGCGCAGCGGGTGCAATATCGTGAAACACCACACAATCATCGTCCTGGTAGACGATTTTTGCCGGAATCGTGCCGGCAACAATTTTACAAAACAGGCAATGCTCGCTCATAGTGGCCGACTCGCTTTTTCAGTAAGACCAGAGACGCCCTCACGTCTGGCAAGTTCTGCCAGCACGTCCTCGGGGCGGATCCCGTGTTCAACCAGCGTCACCAGGCAGTGAAACCAGAGATCTGCAGTTTCAGAAATAATTCGCTCTTTCTGGCCATCTTTCACCGCCATGACCAGTTCGGTGGCTTCTTCACCGATTTTTTTTAACGCAGCGTCTGGGCCCTTTGCAAATAGTTTGGCGACGTAAGAAGCCGACGCATCGCCTCCCTTAGCGGGTAAGCGCGTCTCAAGTACGTCAGCAATCCGCGCGAGCACTGTGTCGCCGTTCGATAAGGGTTGGCTCGTCATTTGTACATGAGCTCCGGATCTTTGAGCACGGGATCGACGATGTCCCAATTAGCTTGCGCGTTCTCTGTGTTCAATCGACGGAAAAAACAATGACCTCTACCCGTGTGGCAAGCAATTCCGCCTTGTTGTTTGACTTTTAATAAGACGACATCTGCATCGCAATCTAATCGCAACTCGACGACGTCCTGTACGTTGCCAGACTCTTCGCCTTTACGCCAGAGACGCTCACGCGAGCGTGACCAATAAACAGCGCGATTGGTTTGAGCTGTTTCTAGCAAGGACTCGGCGTTCATCCACGCCACCATCAGCACCTCGCCCGACAAGGCATCTTGTGCGATGGCCGGCACTAAGCCTTTGTCGTCAAATTTGACTTCGTTTAACCATGCCGGGATAGATGCGTTTGCCATCAACAAATCCTCACGGGAATGCCCCGTTGCGCCATGAAGGCTTTCGCTTCACGCACGGTATATTCGCCATAGTGAAAAATGCTTGCCGCTAGCACTGCGCTCGCACCCCCTAAGGTGACACCATCTGCGAGGTGCTGCAAATGACCAACCCCACCCGACGCAATGACGGGGATCGCCACAGCGTCGCTGATGCGTCGAGTGAGATCAAGATCAAAACCAGCTTTGGTGCCATCTCTATCCATGCTGGTCAAGAGCAGCTCACCGGCGCCAAAATCGGCCATTTTCTTTGCCCACTCGATGGCGTCGATACCTGTTGCTTTGCGACCACCATGGGTGAAGATTTCCCAACGGGGGGGCTCACCCGCTGTACTTGTCTTGCGCGCATCAATGGCAACAACGATGCACTGAGATCCGTGATAATTCGACGCGTCTCGCACCAAGTCTGGGTTCGCAACGGCTGCGCTGTTAATAGAGACTTTGTCTGCCCCCGCATTCAGGAGCCGTTGGACATCACTGACTTGCCTGACCCCGCCGCCCACCGTCAACGGTATAAATACTTGCGACGCGACTTGCTCAATAATGGGCAGAATCAGATCTCTGTCGTCACTCGTGGCAGTGATGTCTAAAAAAGTCAGTTCATCGGCGCCTTGATCGTTGTAGCGGCTGGCGATTTCGACCGGGTCGCCCGCATCCACCAGCGAGACAAAGTTGACCCCTTTGACGACACGGCCTGCCGTGACATCAAGACACGGGATAATGCGCCGTGTCAGGTTGGTTTGAATGCCAATGGAGGCGTTGCCAGTCATGGGGCTAGTTCGTCAGCCCGCAGCTGCGCGGCTTCGAAATCCAGTGTCCCCTCATAGATGCTGCGGCCAAGAATACATCCCTCGACGCCTTCATCTTCAACGGCACACAACGCATCGATGTCTCTGATATCTGTCACGCCCCCTGAGGCAATGACCGGAATTCGAACGTGCTGAGCAAGACGCACGGTTGCCTCAATATTCACCCCAGAAAGCATGCCATCGCGGCCAATGTCGGTGTAAATAATCGCTTCGCAACCATAGTCTTCGAATTTTTTAGCCAAATCCGAGACATCATGCTTGGTCAGTTTGCTCCAGCCATCGGTCGCCACTTTGCCGTCTTTGGCGTCGAGGCCAACGATGATACTGCCGGGGAACGCGCCGCAGGCGTCGTGCAGGAACCCGGGGTTTTTGACTGCAGCGGTACCGATGATGACATACGAAATGCCAAAATCCAGATATCTTTCTATCGTGTCCAGATCACGGATGCCGCCGCCGATTTGGACAGGAATTGTCGAACTGACGGATTGAACAATCGATTTGATGACTGATTCGTTTTTCGGCTTGCCGGCAACGGCACCATTCAAGTCAACCAGGTGCAGACGTCGTGCCCCTTTGTCGAGCCAGAGTTTAGCCATGGCAACAGGGTCTTCGGAGAAAACCGTGGCGTCGTCCAAGTCGCCTTGGCGAAGACGCACGCAGTGTCCATCTTTTAAGTCAATCGCGGGGATCAGCAGCATATCGTTTTTGATCGAGAAGTAAATGTCGTTTCTAGGGATTGAGAGTCTGACATTATTAGATTTAAGGATTCCAGTCTACAAAATTTCGGCAAAGTCGCAAACCGGCATCTGCGCTTTTCTCAGGGTGAAACTGCACTGCAAAAATATTGTCTTGTGCAATCGCGCAGGTGAACGACGATCCATACAAGCTGGATCCCACGGTGAGGCGCGGATCTTCGGGCACAGCATAGTAGCTGTGAACGAAATAAAAAGGGGTCAAATCAGGGATGCCAGCCCAGAGCGCATGTGGTTGCACTTGCTGGACAGGGTTCCAACCCATGTGAGGGATCTTAAGCCGATCGGGTGAATTCGCCTCATTCACGCCAAAAGCAGGCCCGCTGAATTTACGAACCATCCCTTTAAAGACGCCGAGACTTTCTGTATTACCTTCTTCACTGCGTTCGAACAGCATTTGCTCACCGACGCAGATACCAAGCAGCGGCTTTGTTGCGAGCGCTCGCAAAACGGCTTCACGAAGACCCGCTTCATCAAGCGTTCTGACACAATCCGCCATCGCCCCTTGACCGGGAAACACCACTCGATCTGCATCATCAATGTCGGCGGCTGTTTGACAGAGTTTCACACTTGCCTCAGGTGCTGCGTGCTGCAGAGCACGCGCAACAGAGTGGTAGTTGCCCATCCCATAGTCAACGATGGCGATCTTTCGCATAGATCAAAGTACGCCTTTCGTTGAGGGGACAACACCTTCGCTGCGCGGGTCGCGTTCGAGCGCCATGCGCAGGGCGCGGCCTGTTGCTTTGAAGATCGTTTCGCACTGGTGGTGGGCATTCACACCGCGCAGGTTATCAATGTGCATGGTCAGTAACGCATGATTGACTAAGCCTTGAAAAAACTCAATGGTCAGATCGACATCGAAGTCGCCCACTCTTGCTCGTGTGAATGGGACGTGAAACTGCAACCCTGGGCGGCCAGAAAAATCGACGACCACGCGCGAGAGCGCCTCATCCAGGGGGACATAGGCATGCCCGTAGCGACGAATGCCAGATTTGTCACCAACCGCCTGCGCGATTGCTTGGCCAATCGTGATGCCAACATCCTCAACTGTGTGATGCGCATCGATATGAAGATCGCCCTCGGCGTGCACCTCCAGGTCAATAAGCCCATGCCGCGCGATCTGGTCGAGCATGTGATCGAGAAACGGCACACCGGTGTTTAGATTTTGACGGCCTGTGCCATCCAAATTCAATACAACGCGGATGCGAGTTTCATTGGTATTGCGGGTAATCTCGGCGGTACGCATTTCATGCACTCGAAATATTGATCGGCCAATCCGGCATCTGACTAGCTATTGTAGGGCTAGTTATGAGGTTGTCGCTATTCACTTACTTCATCAATCTGAACCGAGCACTGGCAGCATGGGCGGGAAGACCTTCGCCGTCAGCTAAGGTTCCAGCGATAGCACCCAGCGTTTTTGCGCCTTGGCTCGAAATCTGAATGAGACTCGATCTTTTCTGAAAGTCGTAAACGCCTAAGGGCGAAGAGAATCTGGCTGTCCGCGAGGTTGGCAGCACATGGTTCGGACCGGCGCAATAGTCTCCCAACGCTTCAGAGCTGAAAGCGCCCATGAAAATAGCCCCAGCGTGCCGAATGAAGGGCAATAGATCGTCTGGCTCGGCGACCGAGATCTCAAGGTGCTCTGGAGCGATGAAGTTAGAGAGTTCGCAGGCTTCTTTCAAGTCTTTGACCAACACCAGGGCCCCACGATTTGCGAGACTGGTTCGAATGATCTCGGCCCGCGGCATGGTGGGCAGTAAGCGATCAATGGCTGCATCGACCGCCTTTAAATAATCCTCGTCATCACACAACAGAATGGATTGAGCCAATTCATCGTGCTCAGCCTGCGAGAACAAATCCATCGCAATCCAGTCTGGTGAGGTTTTACCGTCGCAGATAATGAGGATTTCACTGGGACCTGCAATCATGTCGATGCCGACAGTGCCAAACACGCGGCGCTTGGCCGCAGCCACGTAGGCATTACCAGGGCCGACGATTTTATCGACAGCAGAGATTGTTTTGGTGCCGTAAGCCAGCGCGCCAATGGCCTGCGCACCGCCAATGGCAAACGCGCGGTCAACACCGGCTATCGCGGCGGCCGCAAGCACGATCGGGTTGCGAATCCCGTCAGGGGTCGGCGTGACCATGATGATTTCATTCACACCTGCCACTTTCGCAGGGATAGCATTCATTAAGACGGAAGAAGGGTAGGCTGCTTTACCACCAGGGACATAAAGGCCTACTCGATCAAGCGGGGTGATTTGCTGCCCCAAGCGAGTCCCGTCTGCTTCGGTGTACGACCAGCTGTTTTGACGCTGATGCTGGTGATATGACCGCACGCGGTCTGCGGCCGCTTCGAGCGCAACCCGTTGCAGACGGGGCAATCCGTCTAGCGCAGCCAACCATTCATGCCGATCGATTTCAAGCGCGCCGGCCTCGGTGATCGACATGCGATCGAACTGATTCGTCAGGCGAAGCAGGGCGGTGTCACCCTCAGTCTGGATTTCTTTGAGAATCCGCGCGCAGGCGGCCTCAATCGCATCATCCTGTTCAGCGTCGACTTTTAACAACTGGGAAAGCTTGGCCTGAAACCCCGAATCACGAGAGTCAAGACGAGAGATATTTGCCATGAATTACAACGCACTTATCAAAATCAATCTCTATGATGCCACATCCTGCCGGCTAGCTTTCTCGAAAGCTTCTAGCAGGGGCTGTAACTCTGCGTGCCTCGTTTTTAATGAGGCGCGATTAACGATCAAGCGTGACGAAATATCGACAATATCTTCCACCGGGACCAGATCGTTGGCTTTTAGCGTGTTACCGGTCGATACGACGTCAACAATCGCATCCGCGAGCCCCACCAGTGGGGCTAGCTCCATTGAGCCATAAAGTTTGATCAGATCGACGTAAACCCCTTTGGCGGCAAAGTGTTCTCGCGCTGCATTCACGTATTTTGTGGCGACGCGAAGCCGCGCCCCTTGTTTGACGGCTGAGGGGTAGTCAAAACCCTTTCGTACAGCAACGCACAGCCGGCATCTGGCGATATTGAGATCAATCGGCTGGTAGAGGCCGCCAGGGTGATCGTTGGCATGTTCGAGCAATATATCCTTACCCGCGATGCCGAGGTCGGCAGCCCCGTATTCTACGTAGGTCGGCACATCAGACGCACGCACAATGATCAACCTGACCATCGGATTACTGGTCTGAATGATCAGTTTTCGCGAGGTCTCGGGGTTTTCTGAGACTTGAATCCCTGCCGCTGCCAGAAGGGGGAGGGTTTCGTCGAAAATCCGCCCTTTTGACAGGGCAAGCGTAATGGGAAGCGTCAGCGCATTCGTATTCGCTTGCGTGTTCATTGGTTTGCCTTACTCGAAATCCGCTCAATGTTAGCGCCCAGCGTGCGCAGTTTTTCTTCCATCCGTTCGTAACCTCGATCAAGATGATAGATGCGTTCGACCATGGTTTCACCTTCTGCGGCGAGCGCGGCAATGACAAGGCCAGCCGAGGCGCGCAAGTCGGTTGCCATGACCGTTGCCCCTGAGAGCTTTTCAACCCCTCGCACGATGGCGGTATGGCCATCGATATCGATATTCGCACCGAGGCGGATCATTTCTTGAACGTGCATGAAGCGATTATCAAAAATCGTCTCAATAATGACAGAGGTACCGTCCGCGATCGTGTTAAGTGCCATCAGTTGCGCTTGCATATCGGTCGCGAAACCCGGGTATTCATGCGTGCGCAAGTCAACGGCTTTCGGACGCTTTGACATGCTTGCTTTGATCCAGTCGTCGCCTAGGGTGAGCTCAAGACCGGCCTCCTGCAACTTTGAGATAGTTGCGCCCAAGGTCTTGGGATCCACCATCCGTAACACGATACTGCCACCAGCCGCCCCAACAGCACAAAGAAAACTGCCAGCCTCGATGCGATCCGGTGTCACGCTGTGTGTTGCGCCGTTCAAGCGGTCGACGCCCTGAATGACGATTCTGTCGCTTCCGTGACCTTTGATCTTGGCGCCCATTTTGATGAGCAACTCAGCGAGATCCACCACTTCAGGCTCACGTGCCGCATTTTCTAGGATGGTCTCGCCCTCAGCAAGTGCGGCGGCCATCAGCAAGTTTTCAGTGCCCGTCACTGTCACCATATCTGTTCGGATGACAGCCCCTTTGAGCCGCTGGGCGCGTGCAACGATATAGCCATGTTCGACGACAATTTCAGCCCCCAATGCCGTCAACCCCTTGATATGTTGATCGACAGGACGTTGTCCGATGGCGCAACCGCCTGGCAGGCTCACACGGGCCTCGCCGAATCGGGCAACGAGGGGGCCCAGCGTCAGAATCGAGGCGCGCATGGTCTTGACTAAATCATAGGGTGCTTCGAATGCGTTGACTTGATCTGCGCACACCGTGACGCCATAAGTGCCGTGCTGCTCGTTCTTCACACCCAAGCGACCAAGCAGCTTTAACGCGGTGTTCGTGTCGTTCAGGTGCGGTACGTTATTGAGCACGAGCGGCTCGCTCGTTAACAGAGAAGCAAACAGAATCGGCAATGCAGCGTTTTTTGCGCCTGATACACAGATTTCGCCACGCAGGGGTGCGCCGCCTGTGATTCGTAACTTATCCATTAACCCAGTGCCTTGTATTCATCCGGTGTCAGGGTGCGCATTGATAACGCGTGTATTTCGTCCTTCATGCGCTCACCAAGTGCTTGATAGACCAGCTGATGACGGGCGATCAAACGCTTCCCGGCAAACGCTGGGCTAACAATGATGGCTTCAAAATGGGCGCCATCCCCGGTTACTTGCAGATGTTCGCAGGTGAGACCGGCAGCGATGTAATCCCGAATATTTTCTGGGGTAGGGAGCATAAATAATCCGTTGACCTTAAGTTCTTAGTTTGTAACCGTTGGCAAGTAAACGAAGCGCCAAGATTGAAAAAGCGACAAAGACACTAACAATCACCGCCAAGCTGTGCCAGGGAGAAACATCCGATACGCCAAAAAAACCATGCCGGAATCCGTCGATAGTATAGAAAATTGGGTTCCAGTGAGTGACCAGTTGCCAAAAGCGAGGCAGCGAGTGGACTGAATAGAAAACGCCGGATAAGAACGTGGCGGGCATGATTAGAAAGTTTTGAAAGGCGGCCAACTGGTCGAATTTCTCGCAAGTTAGACCGGCAATCAACCCGAGAATCGCCATGATCCCGCAAGCGAATATCGCAAAGGCGAGTATCCACAGGGGTTGAGTGAGCGGCAGGGCCACAAAGAAGAATGAGACCAACCAGACACAAAGCCCGACCGCCAGGCCACGTACGATGCCAGCTAGCACATACGCACTGAAGATTTCGTAGTGAGACATGGGTGTGACGAGCACAAAAACCAGATTTCCAGTGACCCGGCTTTGAATCAATGATGATGACGGGTTGGCAAAAGAGTTCTGCAACATGCTCATCATCATCAAACCGGGGATGAGAAAGGCGGTGTAGGGCACCTGACCATATACCTGAACTTTGTCTTGCAGGACTTGTGCGAAGACGACAAGATAAAGCAACGCTGTCATCACTGGTGCAGCCACGGTTTGAAAACTGACTTTCCAGAATCGCAGTAACTCTTTTTTGAATAGCGTCGGGAAGCCGAGGCCCACGGGTCTATTGAACAAGGTGTCATCCATGTTGGGATTCATATAGAAGCCTCCGCTCGCGGCAGGTCATCTTTCATGATCTCGACAAATGCGTCCTCGAGACTTCCACCGCCAAACTGTTCAAGTAGCGCGCTGGTGGTAGACAGAGAGACGATTCGACCGCGCTTGAGCATGGCAATTCGGCCGCACAGGGATTCGGCCTCCTCGAGGTAGTGCGTGGTCAGTAATATCGTGTGTCCCTCTTTATTCAAACGAGAAATGAACTCCCAGAGACTTCGTCGCAGATCAACGTCAACGCCTGCCGTCGGTTCATCCAAGACAATCACGGGCGGGCGATGCACCAGTGCCTGGGCGACTAGAACGCGTCGTTTCATGCCCCCAGAAAGCGTGCGCATATTGTTGTCGGCTTTTTCGGTCAAGCCCAGGTTTGCCAGAATTTCGTCGATCCAGTCATCGTTTTTGGATAAGCCAAAATAACCTGACTGGTTTCTCAGCGTTTCGCGCACCGTAAAAAACGGATCGAAAACGAGCTCTTGTGGCACCACCCCTAGCGCTCGCCGGGATTGCTTGTAATCGGTGACAACATCGTGGCCGCAAACGCTCGCGCGACCTGCGTTGGCACGAGACAGACCTGCAAGCACCGAAATCAACGTTGTTTTGCCCGCCCCATTAGGACCAAGCAAACCAAAAAACTCACCCTGTTCAATCGTGAGCGACACATCATCCAGCGCTTGAAAACCGTTGCCTTCAGGCTTTGAAAACCAAGCGCTCAGTCCGCTACGGCGGGGCGAGTAGATTTTCGAGACATGTTCAAACGAAACAGCATTCATTGTGGCTCGGCGCCTTATTGTTTCTGATTGCGTTGATTGAGCGCATCAATGAGCCCACTGATACCGGTTTGGGCAATTTGCTGCGAAAACTGATTTCGATAGTTTTCAATCAACCAAATATTTTCAACATTGACGTCGTAGATTTTCCAACCGGTTGGCGTTTTTTCGAGCCTGTAATCCAAGATGGTTGCTTCGCTGGTTGGCCGTCTAAATAGCTGGGTTCTGACCACCGTATCCTCTGCTGCGGTATCGCCTCTGAAAGGCATGATCTTCATCGCAGTTGTTGGCTCAACGCGGGTAAATGCGCCTGCGTAGGTTCTTAGCAAGGTCACTCTAAATGCTTGCGACAAAGCTTCTTGCTGTTCAGGGGTCGCGTCTTTCCAGTGACGGCCAGCCGCAAGTCGTGTTGTCTTTCTGAAATCGACGTAGGACCCGACAAACTGATCCACGACTTGCGAGATACGAGCCATGTCACCCATCTTGATCGATGGGTCATTTTTAATGCTGTTCAACGTTGAATTGACCGCTTGGTCAATAAACTCTACAGGTGTTGTTGCTGTGTTCGCGTTGGCGGCAGTGCCTGACGATTGGGCGCAGGCGAGTTGTGAAACACCCCAGAACAACACCAGAGCCATTATTTTTTTGAAGGTCATGTCTGTCTACTTTTTATTACTGTCAGTGGTTGATGTGTCGTCGTTGTCGTCGTAATTCGGTAGATGGTTTTCTTCAGCCGCAGCGCCGCGAACCTGTGCCGCTCTGCTTTGCAGATAGGCATCTCGAATAAAGCTATACGAATCAAGCGCTGTCTTGTCAACGGTGTCTGAAATGCCAAGCAGCGCTTCTCTGCGCTCGAGTAGTTCAAGGGCATAGAGGCTGTTGCGCACGCCAATGTTGTGGATGGTCTGACCCACTTCGACTTGATTGATGTAGGCATCCACTAACTTGCCGACGCCGTCTCTTGTATTGCTGGGCCCGAGGATTGGTAAAACGATATAAGGCCCAGTGCTGACGCCCCAGACGCCGAGCGTCACCCCGAAGTCATTCGAAATCCGTTTGGCGCCATTCGCCCCTGCCCAGTCAAAGCAACCTAGCCCGACCGTCGTGTTGAGCAAGAATCGGCCCATCGTGTTGAGCGCGTCTTCATGCCGGCCTTGCAATGTGCTGTTGAACCCTGACCAGATCTCGCCAACGTTGAGAAACATATTGTTGATGCAGCTGCGCACTTCGACGGTGGTCACCGCTTGGTAGCCTTGTGCCAGCGGTTTCAAGATGGCGCGATCGACGCCATCATTAAAGTTGTAAATGGCGCGATTGGAGGACTCAAAAGGATCATTTGGGTTTGCCGGCCCCGAAGGGCTCGTGGCGCAACCGAGAAGGGACGCGCATACTAAAACACTGAAGAGTGCTTTACTTAATGGGACATACATGAGGGATTTCAGCCTTGATCAATCCTGCCTGATGTTGTATCAGGATAATAGCGATAATTTGTAACATTATCGCTCGGGTTTGGATCCAGTGCTTGCACCTGGGCTAGTAGTGCCTGCTCCCTGCTTGTCAGCAGAACTGTACAAGAACTGGCTGATGAGACTTTCGAGCACGATAGCACTCTGCGTGTAACGAATTGTGTCACCTGTTTTTAGAATTTTATCTTCGCCACCGGCTTCTAACCCAATGTATTGTTCGCCCAGCAAACCAGAGGTTAAAATTTTTGCAGAGGAATCCTCTGGGAAATCTATCCCCGCTTGGATGTCCAAGGTGACGATCGCCTGAAAACTTGTGTGATCCAACGTGATGCTGGACACACGACCAACGACAACGCCAGCGCTTTTGATGGGCGCCCGAGCTTTCAGCCCGCCAATATTGTCGAATTTTGCCTGCACACTGTAGGTTTTGCTGAGTGAAAACGAGCTAAGGTTACCGGCCTTGAGCGCCAGAAACGTCAGTGCAATTAAACCGAGCAGAACGAAGAGTCCTACCCACCAATCAGCTTTTTCGTTCGACATGGTGATTTTATCCTTTGTTAATTGCTGACCTTGATTGTCCGCATTAGTTGCTGAACATCAGCGCAGTCAGCAGAAAATCCAATCCCAAGACGGTTAAAGACCCAGCGACTACCGTTTGCGTCGTCGATCGAGCGACCCCTTCAGGGGTTGGTTTTGCACGCCAGCCCGAATAAAGGGCGATTGTGCTCACGGCAACACCAAAGACACAGCTCTTGATCAGGCCATTGGCGATGTCTTTCCAGATATCGACCCCGCTTTGCATTTGCGACCAGAAAATACCAGGATCGATCCCGATCAACATGACGGCGACTAACCAGCCCCCTAGGATACCGACTGCGGAAAAAATGGCAGAAAGTACGGGCATCGCGATGACGCCGCCCCAGAACCGAGGCACCAGCACCCGGCGGATTGGGTCAACGGCCATGACTTCCATGGCTGAAAGTTGCTCGCCAGCCTTCATGAGACCAATTTCAGCCGTCAGTGATGTCCCGGCGCGCCCAGCAAACAAAAGGGCAGTGATGACAGGCCCCAGTTCTCGGGTTAACGAAAGTGCCACGAGCAAACCGAGAGCGTCCTCTGAGCCGTAGCGGTTGAGGGTGTAGTAGCCCTGTAGTCCCAACACAAATCCGACAAAAAGCCCTGACACGGCGATGATGGTGAGCGAGTAGTTGCCGATGAAATGGATTTGACTAAAGACTAATCGTGGTCGTCTGATCGCAATATCACTGCGCTGCAAAATCGAAAAAAATAGGTGGGCTAATGCGCCCAATGAACGCAATTGCTGACTGGTGAAGCGGCCCACGGATGAAAGTAACTCGAACGCTTTCATGAATATCCTGACTGCGTTTTTAACCACGCTTCGAACGCTGCACTGACAGGGTAGTCGAAGGCGACGGGGCCATCGGCCAAGCCTCCCAAAAACTGTTGTACATAGGGATCGTCGGATTGCCGCAGCACTGCCGGTGAGCCTTGGGCTTTGGTCGCGCCTTGTCCAATGAGATAGATTTGATCCGCGATATCGAAGGTTTCTGCGACATCGTGCGTGATGATCAGTGAGCCACAGTTCAAGGTGGTAGACAAGTGCCGAATGAGGCGAGCGGTGACGCCCACAGAGATGGGATCCAGACCTGCGAAAGGCTCGTCATACAAAATCAGTTCTGGCTTCATCACGATGGCACGAGCGAGGGCCACGCGCCTGGCCATCCCACCCGATATTTCAGACACTTTCAGGTGTGCCGCTGCGCGCAAACCAACCGCCTCTAGTTTTTCAAGCACCGTTTCCTGTAATTGCAGGGTAGGCAGTGACTCATGTTCTCTGAGCGGAAACGCCACGTTGTCGAACACGTTCAAGTCAGTGAATAAAGCACCTTGCTGAAACAGGACCCCCATTCTTTGCCTCGCACGGCGAAGTGCCGTTTCGTCAAAGGTCGCCATATCCTGCCCAAACAGGTTGATCGACCCTTGCAGCGGTCGCAGTTGACCAGTGGCGGCTCTGAGTAGGGTGGTCTTCCCAGAGCCAGACCCCCCCATCAACGCAACAACTTCGCCTTTGGCGACGTGCAGAGAAATATCTTTGAGGATTGTTCTCTGACCATAACCGAGTGTGACCCGATCCAGCGCAAGGATAAATGACATTCGCGCTATCGCGGCAGTTCGGTTGAGCCCATCAAAAACTCATCGACAGAGCGCGCGCATTGACGTCCTTCACGGATTGCCCAAACGACCAAAGATTGGCCGCGGCGCATATCACCGGCGGCGAAGACTTTATCGATGCTGCTGCGGTAGTCGTCGGTGTTGGCTCGGATGTTGCCACGAGCATCTTGGTCGACACCGAAGGCTTTCAACACGTGATTGACGGGTGCGACAAACCCCATCGCCAAAAGGACTAGGTCGGCCTTGATGTCAAAGGTTGAACCTTTGACTTCTTGCATCTTCATTTGGCCGGTGGATTCATCCTTGACCCACTCGACCCGACAGGCAACCAGCTTTTCAACCTTGCCGTCTTTGCCCTCTAGATGCTTGGTGGTGATTGCCCAATCTCGCTCTGCACCTTCTTCGTGAGAGGAGGATGTGCGAAGCTTGGCGGGCCAGTAGGGCCACGTCAGCGCTTTGTTTTCGGTTTCAGGTGGTTTGGGCATCAGTTCAATCTGAGTCACTGATTTTGCGCCGTGACGGTTGCTAGTACCAACGCAGTCTGAGCCTGTGTCACCACCGCCAATTACCACGACATGCTTGCCTTTGGCGAGGACTTGACCCTCGACTTTATCACCGGCCACCACTTTGTTTTGAGGACGCAGGAAATCCATGGCATACATGACGCCATCTAATTCGCGACCCTCTACTGGCAAGTCACGGGGCGTCTCGGCACCACCTGACAGCACGATCGCGTCGTATTCGGCTTTAAGCGCAGCCGGGGTAACGACAGCGAGACCCTTGCTCGCCTTCACATCGTCGGCATTGCCGATGTAGTGGGAGACTTTGAAGGTGACGCCTTCGGCTTGCATTTGGTTAACGCGCTGATCGATCAATTGCTTTTCAAGTTTGAAGTCAGGGATGCCGTAACGAAGCAAACCGCCGACCCGATCGTTCTTTTCATAGACCGTTACGTCATGTCCGACCCGAGCGAGTTGCTGCGCACAGGCTAACCCGGCAGGGCCAGAGCCAACCACTGCGACCCGCTTGCCCGTCTTTTGCTCGGGCGGCTGAGGGACGACCCAACCTTCTTCCCAAGCCTTATCGATGATCGCGTGCTCAATGGATTTAATGCCAACCGCGTCATTATTGACGTTCAGTGTGCACGCAGCTTCGCAAGGGGCAGGGCAAATCCGACCGGTAAATTCGGGGAAGTTATTGGTTGAGTGCAACACATCGATCGCACCGCGCCAGTTTTGACGATAGACCAGGTCGTTCCAGTCAGGGATGATGTTGTTGACAGGACAACCATTGTTACAAAATGGGACGCCGCAATCCATGCATCGTGCCGCTTGCTTACCCGCTTGTTCGTCCGTGAGGTGCAACACGAATTCGCGCCAGTGTTTGACACGGCTCTTTGGCGCCTCATACGCTTCTTGCAGACGTTCTATTTCAAGAAAACCAGTAATTTTGCCCATGATGATCTCTTATGCTGCAATAGCTTTAGGGTTGGCGGCAGCCCACATTTCAGCGAGCGCTCTTTTGTATTCGACAGGCATGACTTTAACGAATTTGCCACGTGCGATGTCCCAGTTGCTGACCAGATCTCGTGCGCAGAAACTGCCTGTGTAGCGGAAGTGATTTTCGACTAAACGACGCAGAATGACGTCGTCGGCCTCACGTTCAGCGCCCCGAGTCATGGGGTGGAACAAAGCGATACCTTGGTCTTGCTCTTGCTGTTTGGCCGCCAGCACGGGCTCTATCGCCACCATGCTCAGGTTGCAACGGCTGGCGAACGTACCGTCAGGATCCCAAACGTAAGCAATACCGCCAGACATCCCTGCGGCAAAATTTCGCCCCGTCGCACCCAGCACGACCACGGTACCGCCAGTCATGTACTCGCAACCATGATCGCCTGTGCCTTCGACGACCGCGGCAGCCCCAGAGTTACGTACCGCGAATCGCTCGCCGGCCACCCCGTTGAAATAGGCTTCACCAGACGTTGCACCATACAACACGGTGTTGCCCACAATGATGTGTTCAGGGCCAAAACCTCTGAAATCGTTCGGTGAACGAACAATGATGCGGCCGCCTGATAAACCTTTGCCGACGTAGTCGTTACCTTCACCGACCAAGTCAAGTGTGATCCCAGTGACCAAGAACGCCCCGAAACTTTGACCAGCTGTGCCATTGCATTGAACATGGATGGTGTCATCCGGCAGGCCTTGGTCGCCGTATTTGGTCGCGACTCTGCCGGATAGCATGGTCCCGATGGTACGGTTACGGTTGCGTACAGGCACGATGAACGATACTTTTTCGCCGCGCTCGATCGCGGGGGTGGCGCGCTCGATCAGCTCATGATCCAGGGCAGCTTCAAGCCCGTGATCCTGCACCTCGATTTGACGAGGTGAGCTGTCGGTTTGAGGTTGGTAAAACACACGGCTGAAATCCAGTCCGTTTGCTTTCCAGTGGTCAATGCCTGCTCGGGTATCAATCAAATCGACACGGCCGACGAGATCGTCGAACTGACGAATCCCCAGTTGTGCCATGATTTCGCGCACTTCTTCTGCGATGAAGAAGAAGAAGTTAACCACGTATTCTGGTTTGCCTTGAAATTTTTTGCGCAACTCGGGATCTTGCGTTGCAACCCCGACCGGACAGGTATTGAGGTGACATTTACGCATCATGATGCAGCCCTCAACGACCAGGGGCGCGGTTGCGAAGCCGAATTCATCTGCCCCAAGCAGTGCACCGATCACCACATCGCGCCCGGTTTTCATCTGACCATCGGCCTGAACACGGATACGGCTGCGCAGGCGATTGAGCATTAGCGTCTGTTGTGTTTCGGCAAGGCCGAGCTCCCAGGGGGTGCCAGCATGTTTGATCGATGACACGGGTGAGGCACCCGTGCCGCCATCGTGGCCAGAGATGGTGACGTGATCTGCTTTGGCTTTAGCGACACCCGCAGCAACAGTACCGACCCCGACTTCGGAGACGAGCTTGACTGAGATGGATGCTTTGTCGTTGATGTTCTTCAAGTCATGGATGAGCTGGGCCAAATCCTCGATTGAATAAATGTCGTGATGCGGAGGTGGTGAGATCAAGCCGACGCCAGGCACAGAACAGCGCAATTTGGCGATGTACTCAGAGACTTTGTGGCCCGGTAGCTGTCCGCCTTCACCAGGCTTGGCGCCTTGTGCCATTTTGATCTGGATCTGATCGGCGCTGGCCAGATATTCTGCACTGACCCCGAAGCGACCAGAGGCAACTTGCTTGATTTTTGATCGCATCGAGTCGCCTGCTTGCAACGGCACATCAGCGGCAATACGGTCAGCACCAAGTTCTGAAGCGAGCGTCGCGCCCGCTTGAATGCCGCTCTCGCCCGTGCGTAACTCGTTGCGGTAGCGCAATTCATCTTCACCACCTTCGCCTGTGTTGGATTTGCCGCCAATTCGGTTCATGGCAACTGCCAAGACTGAGTGTGCCTCGGTAGAAATTGAGCCAAGCGACATGGCGCCGGTCGCAAACCGTTTTACGATCTCTTTGGCGGGTTCGACCTCATCCAGAGAGATTGCGCGAGCAGGGTCTACCTTGAACTCGAACAGGCCTCTGAGCGTCAACAAGCGCTTGCTCTGGTCATTAATCAGCTGCGCGTACTCTTTGTACGTGTTGTAACTGTTAGCGCGCGAAGCGTGCTGCAATTTGGCAATGGAGTCTGGTGTCCACATGTGTTCTTCACCACGCACTCGGAACGCGTATTCGCCACCCGCGTCAAGGGCGTTGGCCAGCACGGGATCGCTACCGAAAGCGGCACGGTGGGTGCGCAAAGACTCTTCGGCAATTTCAAAAATACCGACCCCTTCGATGTTGCTGGGTGTGCCAGAAAAGTATTTATTGATCAGGCCAGACTGCAAGCCGACTGCTTCAAAAATCTGCGCACCGCAATAAGACATATAGGTCGAGATGCCCATTTTGGACATGACTTTATTGAGCCCCTTACCAATCGCCTTGATAAAGTTCTTGATCGCTTTTTCAGCGTACTCTGGGCTTGTCGCCGCTGCAGCAAGCGACTCGAGGGCCAAGTAAGGATGAATTGCCTCGGCCCCGTAGCCACCCAGCAGTGCAAAGTGATGAACCTCGCGTGCAGAGCCGGTTTCAACCACGAGCCCTGTGTTGGTTCTAAGACCTTCGCGGATCAGTGTTTGATGAATTGCTGAAGTCGCGAGCAAGGCGGGGATAGCAACACGATGACGATCCACCTGGCGGTCAGTCAGGATGAGAATGTTGTAGCCACTTCTTACCGCATCCAAGGCGCTGGCACATAAAGCAGCGACGCGTGCTTCGATCCCTTCGGCACCCCAGGCAGCCGGATAGGTGATGTCTATTTCTTGGCTACTAAATTTGTCACCGGTGACTTCAGCGATTGAGCGAATGCGCAACATCTCGTCGTGATCGAGAATTGGTTGCATCACCTCAAGTCTTAGCGGCGGGTTGACGTTGTTGATGTCTAACAGGTTGGGTTTCGGCCCGATAAAAGATACCAGTGACATCACCATTTGTTCACGAATGGGATCAATCGGGGGATTGGTCACTTGCGCGAATAGTTGGCGGAAGTAATTGTAGAAGGGCTTAGCGCGATTCGACAGGATGGCCAGCGGCGCATCGTTACCCATCGAGCCAGTGGCTTCTTCGCCAGAGGCTGCCATCGGCTCGAGCACGTACTTGTAATCCTCTTGCGTCCAGCCAAACGCTTGCTGACGGTCAAGCAAGGTTTCTTGGCTTGCAGCTGGGGCAGGAGATAGCGGTGCTGCCAATGAGTCGATTTTGATTCGCAGGCCTTCGATCCATTGTCGATAAGGACGTGAGTTCGACAGTTGAGCTTTGATCTCGGCGTCATCGATAATTCGACCCTGTTCGAGATCGATCAAGAACATCTTGCCAGGCTGTAGACGCCATTTTTTGACAATGCGACTTTCAGGGATTGGCAAGGTGCCAGCTTCTGATGCCATCACGACCATGTCGTCATCGGTGACCAGGTAACGCGCAGGGCGCAGACCATTTCGATCCAGGGTTGCGCCGATTTGACGGCCATCGGTGAAAGCGACAGCTGCAGGGCCGTCCCAGGGTTCCATCATGGCAGCGTGGTATTCGTAGAAGGCACGCCGGCTGGCATCCATCTGTGTATGTTGCTCCCAGGCTTCTGGGATCATGATCATCATCGCATGGGCAAGTGAATAACCAGACATCACCAGTAACTCGAGGCAGTTATCGAACGTGGCCGTGTCTGACTGACCTTCATAAACAATAGGGTACAGTTTGGCTAGGTCTTCGCCCAGTACCGCGGATTGCATTTTGCCCTCGCGCGCGCGCAACCAGTTGAAGTTCCCTTTGACGGTGTTGATTTCGCCATTATGCGCAATCATCCTGTAGGGATGGGCCAGCGGCCAAGCGGGGAACGTGTTGGTCGAGAAGCGCTGATGCACCAAAGCGACTGCTGACACCGTGCGCGGGTCGGCGAGATCTCGGTAGTACCGACCCACTTGATCGGCTAAGAGCAGGCCCTTATAAACAACCGTACGCACAGACGCTGACGGCACGAAATACTCTTTGCCGTGCGCCAAGCCCATCGATTGAATGGCATGGCTGGCGGTTTTGCGGATGACGTAGAGTTTGCGCTCAAGAGCATCCGGCACCATGACGTTTGCACCGCGACCAATAAATAGTTGACGGATGAAGGGTTCACAGGCACGCACGGCTGGGGACATTGGCATATCGGTATCAACCGGTACATCACGCCAGCCCAGCACGACTTGACCCTCTGCTTTGACCGCACGCTCAAGCTCTTGCTCACAGGCAAGCCTAGAGGCAATCTCTTTCGGTAAAAACACCATCGCGACACCGTACTCGCCGGGGGCGGGTAGTTTGACCCCTTGTTTGGCAAGCTCTTCACGGTAGAACACATCGGGGATCTGAATCAGAATCCCGGCGCCATCGCCCATGAGCTTATCAGCACCTACCGCCCCACGGTGGTCAAGATTCTCGAGGATCTTCAAGCCTTGCTCGATGATCTCGTGATTTTTGTGACCTTTGATGTGCGCCACAAAACCCACGCCACACGCATCGTGTTCGTTGGCTGGCGAATAGAGGCCTTGAGCCTTCGGCAAACCGACGGGGGCAGTGGTTGATGTCCGCACCGATTTGGCCGGATGAAAATGTATTGGGTAGGTGCTCATGACGTGCTCCGATGGCATTGCGACGAAGATGGTGCAGTGCGAAAACAGACAATACCTTGGAAAACCCGTATGAGCAAGTGAAAGCTAATGGTGCGTCCCTTAATTATAAAGTTCTACACCACTCGAGATATTAAATGGGGACGGAACAAGGGCCATACGCTTTGATTGCTAGCCATCAACCAATCGATTTTCAGGCAGCTTCGGGGGTGTTTGGAGGGCGGCCTCGAGGTCGTCCTCTTGGTAATGGGCTCGCCCGTCGGTTGGCCTCAGTCTGAATGGTGGCCAGAAAATCTGCATCACCCAACGCCCACTGACCGTGGAGTGCGGCAACGATTGCTTGTGTGTGCCCGAACGAGTTGCCTTCGGTCAGCTTTTGGCGATAGACCGCCTGTCTGTCAAAGGGCGTGTTGCCACAAGCCCAATAGTCTGCGTGGGGTGTTAGCCAAACGGATGGCCGCACACCAATATGGGTTGCGGCGGACGACCAGGGCCAGGACTCGGCGGCTGTCGTGGTGGCAGGCCCACTCGGCTTGGTTTCCAACCAAATAAGTGCTGGCAATACCCACCTACCGTTTTGTAGCAAGCACGATCGATAACGGCCTGTAAATACCGCACCCTGAACCAAGCGAGAGGCAATGTTCCGGCCAAGCATCTGTACCAGACGGCCCATCCCATGGCTGTCTTTGGGCGTCGCCAGCAGGGCGACACCAGACGCGTCAAAGCACCACCCATGAACAGGCACGTTGTGAAGATGACTGGCTGTTGCCAGCCAAGCGTGCATTTGACCAAAGAGTGCTGGGGTGAGTGATTGACTTTGCGCTGCCCCCACGGAAAACGAGGCAACCACCAATTGTGTTACCCCCGGGGCGTAGAGTCGAGCCAAGCGGGCCACGTCTTGTCTGTCCCCGGTTTGCCGAATTAGGGTTTGCGAAACTTGTAAAACAAGTTGGGGGCGCTGACGATATAAATGTTGCCCTGGTCATCCATGGCGACACCCTCCGGTTTCGGGATACGTCCTTCGCCTTTGGCCGACATTTCTAGCATGCCTCGGCCAGAGCCGGTATCGCCATCAACCTGTATGAGTAGCTGAGACTCTTCGCTGAGCAGCAAAACGCGTCCGTTGCTCGGGTCAATCTCAACCGAGGAAAGATCTGTTGCAAAGGGAATTTCATCCAACCAATAACTAAAATTTTCAATTCTGAGGCCGCGAGACTCGGGAGACTGCAAATTACTTAGACCACTGATTCGATAGAGACCCTTGGGACTATGCTCTTTTGCGATATACAGCCGATCGCGCTTGAGGTCGTAGCCCAAGCCCTGAAAGCCATAGTTGCTGTCCTCGTCCTCACCGAATCTGAGCACCAGCGAGAAAGCGCGAGTGACATCAATGGTCTGCGGCGTGGGAGGAATTTCTGCGATGGCGACCCGATTGCGCCGGCTATTGACCAGCGCGATCTTGTTGGCGCCGAGCCAAGCAACCCCGTTTGCCTCAGAAATGCCCTTCAAGGGGTAGGTCGCAATCACGACGCCGTCAAGAGACATCGCCACGAGCGCAGCAGGCTTATCCACCACTGCCCAAAGCCGCTGTTGCAGCGAGTCATAGGCAAGCCCGGATAAGTTACCCGACAACCCCTCGACTTTGTGGGCAGCCTCTGGCCCAGCGTATCCAATGAGCGTATTCCCACCCGCAGCAGAGATCTTGTTTTCCCAGGCAGCCTGTTTCGCCTTGAGGCCTGAAATCCAGCGATAGGCGACTTGTTCAGCATGGTAATACCGCACGCCGATGTAGCTCGCCCACCCAACCAGGATGACAAGAAAGCAGGCAAGCAGGATTTTAGAAAGAAATTTGAATAAATCGGCCATACTAAGTCCGCGGCATAAATAAGACAGACTGAGCCACATTGTGCCCCAGTCCAACTCAAGGTTAACACCCTCGATAAGAATACGGAACTTTTCTAAAAATGGAGAATCCTATTGGCACTCGATGTGTGAGAGTGCTAAGATAACATCATGTGACTGCACGGATAGTCATCCCTTATGGGGGCGGTAACGAATCAATATGACAACAGTAACTCTGGCTCAAAATAAACTGGCGATGGCGATCGCCAACCCCGGCGCACTGGGTTCAATCGATGCGTACATCACGGCAGTGAATCATCTGCCGGTGTTATCGGCTGAGCACGAAGTAGCACTTGCTCGTTCACTGCGGGATCAGCAAGATATTGACGCCGCTCGCGAACTGGTTCTATCTCATCTGAGACTCGTGGTGTCGATTGCTCGCCAATACTTGGGTTACGGATTACCACACGCCGATTTGATTCAAGAAGGTAACGTCGGCCTGATGAAGGCAGTGAAACGTTATGACCCCGAGCGCGGCGTTCGGTTGGTCTCTTTTGCGGTTCATTGGATCAAAGCCGAAATTCACGAATACATCGTCAAAAACTGGCGCATGGTGAAAGTTGCCACCACGAAGGCGCAACGCAAGCTGTTTTTTAACCTGCGAAGCATGCGGCCTGACGGGCACACGCTCGATCCCGAGCAGGTGTCGCATATTGCGCAAACGCTCAACGTCAAACCGGAAGAAGTGCGCGAAATGGAAGTCCGGATGTCTGGGCGCGAGATGGCGCTTGAAAATCCAGATGACGACGATGATTCGTTCGCCCCGATCGCCTACTTGTCGGACGACGGGCAAGATGAGCCTTCCGAGGTACTTGAGCGCCGCGCGATCGACAACATGCAGGGGCTTGGTTTAGAGACCGCCTTGGCCAATTTGGATGAGCGTTCACGGCGCATCGTTCAAGCGCGTTGGTTGCAGGACGATGGTGGTGCTACGCTGCACGACCTCGCCGATGAATTTGGCGTCTCTGCAGAACGGATCCGCCAGATTGAAGTTGCTGCCATGAAAAAAATGAGAGTAGCGCTCACCGCTTAAGTCTTGCGTGCGGGGCCTCATTCGCCCAGAATGGCCCTGTGGTTATCCACATGTGAAGGGTTGGGCGATATGGACATCGGCGAGTTGGTATTCGGCCTTGCAGGCCTGCTCATGGTGGTGTGCTTTCTGCCACCACTCGCAGCAACATTGAGATTGCCTCACTCATTAATGCTGGCCATCTGCGGGTTTTTACTCGCCATCACCGCCCATGCGAGCGCGTGGTTACCGCCCATTCTGGGCGATTTTCTGGGCATTATCCACACTTTCGACCTGTCGCATCAGACGTTTCTGGTGGTGTTTTTGCCGGTGCTGCTTTTTGAAACCGCCCTGGCCATGAATGTGCGCCGTCTGATGGACGACCTAGGCCCTATCTTGATGATGGCCATTGTCGCCGTCTTCGTGAGCACCTTGTCGGTTGGCCTGTTGGTCAGCCAGTTCACCAACTACAGTCTGGCGGCTTGTCTTTTGCTGGGTGCGATTGTCGCTACCACCGATCCGGCTGCGGTCATTGGCATGTTTAAAGAAGTGGGTGCCCCCACCCGACTCATGACCTTGGTGGAAGGCGAGAGCCTATTGAACGATGCCGGTGCCATCGCGGTTTATACCGTGTTGCTCGGCGTTGTCACCCATGCGGATACCTGGCAAGTCGGTCGGGTAATGACCGATACTGCCTTTTTGTTTCTTGGCGGGGCGCTGACCGGCTATGTGATGGGGCGGATCACCTGTGAGTTGTTCCAATTGCTCAGGGGATGGCCAGCGGCCGAAATATCTTTGACGCTATCCCTGGCTTATTTGTCCTACCTCGTTTCAGAGCGCTATTTTGGTGTGTCAGGTGTGGTGGCGACCGTCGTTGCCGGTTTAGTCGTGGGGTCAACCGGACGCACGAAAATGGCGCCGACGACATTCGAGATACTGGCTCAGGCCTGGCATCAATTCGGCTTCTGGGCAAACTCACTGATCTTCCTGTTAGCAGCCATGCTTATCCCAAGGCTGATGCCCAACCTGACCTGGCAAGATCTTGTGCAAATCGGGATTGTCTTCATCGCCGCACTATTGGCGCGAGCCATCGTTGTTTTTGGCTTATTGCCCTTGCTCAGTGTCGCAAACCTCAGCACCCGAGTCGGGGGGCGGTACAAAATAGCGTTGTGTTGGGGAGGCTTGAGAGGTGCGGTTTCGGTGGCACTGGCCTTGGCGGTGATTGAGCATCAAAATATCCCCGAGGATATTCGTCATTTTGTTGGCGTATCCGCGACTGGGTTTGTTTTGGCGACGCTTGTCATCAAAGGGTTAACGCTCAGGCCATTGATCACCCTGCTTGGCTTGAACCGTCTGAGCCGCAAAGACCAGGCACTGCGCAACACGGCGTTAGTCGAGGCGATGAGCAGTATTCAAGCAGAAGCCGAGACGCTGGCACGATTGGAGGGGCTGTCCGATCAGGCGCGTGACAAAGTGCGTGAAGCGCTTGCGATCAATACCGCTGAAGTCACAGAGGGACTGCTCGAAAAATTTTCTGCCCATGATCGCGTTGAACTCGGGCTCGCCATACTCGCGCGGCATGAGCATGAAATGTTTTTCGACATTTTCAAAGAACAGCTCATCGACGAGAAGATCGCCACCTTATTGCTTAGCAGGGCCGAGCGCACCGAAGATGCGATTCGCACGCACGGCAGCCAAGGCTTTCGGCGTGCGGCCATGCGCGCCATGCGTTACCCCCGCCGTTTCAGACAGGCGTTGCAATTACACAAAGCCTTGGGCGTGCAGCGTTGGCTGGCTGCTGAGCTGGCGCAGCGGTTTGCGCTTTTGCTCGTCATGCGATCAGCCGCTAATCTGGTCATCCAATTCGCACAGACAGAGGTTCGGCCCCTGCTCGGCGAAGAGGTTAGCCAAGAGATCTTAGCTATACATCAAGAGCGGCTAGTCCTGATTAATGAAGGTCTGCATGCGCTAAACCTGCAGTACCCAACGTACGCGTTGTGGCTGCAAGAGCGGTATTTGGGTAGGATTGCCCGTAAGCTGGAGCGCGAGCGCTATGACCAAATGTTCAGTCACTCACTCATCAGCGGGGCAATATATAAAGATTTACTGAGTCAGGTGCAAGGGCGCTGGCGGTTTCTAGAGCGAAATCCAAGACTTGATATTGAGATGGGTGCCCGGGATCTGGTGACCCGTGTGCCGATGCTTCAGGGCTTGTCAGCACAAAAGCAAATCGAGGTGACCAAATTATTATGGCCTCGGCTGTACTTGCCTGACCAGATCATTCTCGCCAAGGGCAGGCCAGCACCAGAGCTCTATTTTGTAGCGTCGGGTGCCGTTCGTGTGCTGTTGCCGGATAATACGCATGTCGAGCTTGGCACGGGTGAGTTTTTTGGTGAGCTGAGCTTGCTCGGCCAGCCAGTCGAGGGATTTGAGGTGCGTTCAATGGGTTACAGCAAATTGCTGTGCCTACCCGCGAAAGGGTTCAACGCGCTTCTCCTTCAAGATAACGACTTGCGCGTGCACATTGAATCGGTCGCAAAACAACGTTTAAGAGCCATCGAGGTATGGCAGGCCCAGCAGGCGACGTCTCCTCAGGCCAGCGTCGATACCTCATCCCCCGCAGCGACGAAGTAATGCCTCGGCGAGTACGATCGATGCTTCAATCGTAAAGGCCGCTTGTTCTAGCATCTCAAGCAGTTCGTCTACCGCGAGGCAGGTAATCTGCATCACTTCACCATCCCTGTTCTGAGGGATGACACCCTCGCTCAGCACGCATTCGCAGGTCAGCACATCTTCAAACTGAAAACCTTCGTTGACCTGCCTTCGCATGCGGGTGATGGTTCTGAGAGGGGTCCGGTGGGCAATCTGGTCAGCCTCGAGCCCAGCCTCTTCGTCCGTTTCTCGTACGAGGGCGACCTCTGGATCTTCTTGGTAGCTAACCAAGCCGCCTACGAGGGTGTCCCACATACCGGGGTCGGTCGCCTTATTCAGCGAACGTCGTGCGACCCAAACGCCGCCATCAAGTGAGAAACCGTTCAAGTGGACAGCTTTTGTGACTAAACCAAGTGGTCTGACGACGCCACGTTCGACGCCCGCTATCGAGTCACCTTGCTCTGACCATACATCCAACAATTCACCGCGCCAACCGGGAGCATGCCCGGCCGCTTTCAGTCGTTGAGCCACCAGCGCCAGCATGTGGTTAAGCTCGCCACTGGTTTCGCCGCCCAGCCCAATCGAGGCAACGTGTGAGTCAATGCGCACGAAAGGCAATTCGCGCAATGCATCGAAAGTGCTGTGAAAGAGCAGGCCACAGCGTTGCTGTGCGATAAATAAGGGTAGTGAGGCTTGCTGAGGGGTTTGGTTGGCTTGGCCTAAGAAGCCATTCAACAGCGACTCAAGTTTGGCGTGTAACGGCTTCAACGCATGGCGTCGGTGGGACGAGGTCATAGCATCCTAAATAAGAATAATTCCGAATACCCATATTATTTGGTATATCGTAAACCAGTAGGTTCCGCACTCGTTTATACTTCTCCCGTTTTGAGATGAATTTTTCGAGGTCAGCATGAAGAAGTGCAGTAGATTTCTAGGCGTCTGTGCCATGCTAATCAGCGGGCTAGTAGCTGCGCAGGTCAAAGACATGCCTGGCGGGCCAAGCGTCAACCAAATCAATATGCCCGAGGGCGTCACTGCGATTACCCACGCTGTGAACGATCTGCACTATCTGATGCTGTGGATTTGCCTGGTGATTTTTCTGGCTGTCTTCGGCGTGATGTTTTATTCGATTTGGGCTCACCGCAAATCACGGGGCGCGAAGCCAGCTACTTTCCATGAACACGTCGGCGTAGAAGTTGCTTGGACGGTGATTCCTTTCATGATTGTGATCGCGATGGCCTTGCCTGCGACTCGCACCGTCGTTGCCATGAAGGACACGAGCGGTTCGGATATGACCATTAAAACCACGGGTTATCAGTGGAAATGGGGTTACGAGTACATCGATGGTCCCGCCAAAGGCGTTAAGTTTTTGTCGAATCTTTCGACGCCTCGCGCTCAGATTGACAATAAAGAACCCAAAGGCCCTTATTACCTGATGGAAGTTGACAACCCACTGGTCGTCCCTGTGGGTAAGAAAATCCGTATCGCCACGACGGGTGGTGATGTGATTCACTCGTGGGCGGTTCCTGACTTCAGCATGAAGCAGGATGCTATCCCCGGTTTCATCCGCAATACGTGGTTTCGCGCTGACAAAGTGGGCGTCTATCGTGGGCAGTGTTCAGAATTATGCGGTAAAGAACACGCGTTCATGCCTATCGTTGTTGATGTGAGATCAGAGGCTGATTTTGCGAAGTGGGCCGAAGAGCAGCAAAAGCTGCTGCTTGCGTCTGCTGATGATCCGAACAAAACATGGACACAAGCTGAGCTGATCGCTCGCGGTGAAAAGGTCTATCAAACCTGTGCTGCCTGCCATCAAGGTAGTGGCAAGGGCGTTCAAGGGGCTTTTCCCGCGCTCGAAGGAAGCAAAGTTGTGATGGGGCCAAAAGCTGAACAGATTTCGGTGTTGTTGAATGGGCGTAAAGGTACGGCGATGCAAGCCTTTGCCAACCAGTTGAGCGATGTAGAAATTGCCGCTGTGATTACCTACACCCGCAACAGCTGGGCGAATGCCGGTAAAGGGCAAGATCCAATGGTCACCCCCGCCGATATTAAGGCAGCGCGCTAAAGCTGGTGTTTAACCATCTTCACGATCAAATTAAACGAAATACCGCGCCACTGTCGCGCGGTATAGGTAAAGGTAGCTAGGGAGTCCAATATGAGCAGCGTTACAGCAGACCACGTTTCAGGACACACGGACGATCACGATCACGGCATGCTTCACGGCTGGCGTCGTTGGTTGTATGCAACCAATCACAAAGATATCGGGACGATGTATCTCATCTTCTCGTTTACGATGCTGCTCGAAGGCGGCACGCTTGCGCTCTTGTTGCGCACCGAATTGTTTCAGCCTGGTTTACAGTTTTTTCAGCCAGAGTTGTTCAACCAGTTCACCACCATGCATGGCCTGATCATGGTGTTCGGCGCCATCATGCCGGCATTTGTTGGCTTTGCAAACTGGATGGTCCCCTTGCAAATCGGTGCGTCAGATATGGCGTTTGCCCGGATGAACAACTTTAGCTTCTGGTTGTTACCAGTCGCTGCCGTTTTACTAACCACCTCGTTTTTCGTCCCAGGTGGCGCTACCGCTGCAGGCTGGACCTTGTACGCCCCGTTGACAGCGCAGATGGGCCCCGGCATGGATTTGACGATTTTTGCAGTGCACATCATGGGTGCCTCGTCCATCATGGGTGCAATCAATATCGTTGTGACGATTTTGAACATGCGCGCACCCGGCATGACCTTGATGAAAATGCCACTGTTCTGCTGGACATGGCTCATTACTGCTTATCTGCTGATCGCTGTGATGCCTGTGTTGGCTGCTGCGATCACGATGGTGCTGACCGACCGCCACTTTGGCACAGGCTTCTTTAACGCAGCAGCGGGCGGCGATCCAGTGCTTTATCAGCATATTTTCTGGTTCTTCGGGCATCCCGAGGTTTACATCATGATTCTGCCCGCGTTCGGGATCATCTCTGCGATCGTGCCAGCCTTTTCACGCAAAAAGCTGTTCGGCTATGCATCGATGGTGTATGCAACAGCGTCCATTGCGATTCTGTCCTTCATCGTTTGGGCACACCATATGTTTGCGACGGGGATGCCTGTCACTGCCCAGTTGTACTTCATGTACGCAACCATGCTTATTTCTATCCCGACAGGCGTGAAAGTCTTTAATTGGGTCGCGACCATGTGGAAGGGTTCAATGACCTTTGAAACCCCGATGCTCTTCGCGATCGGCTTCATTTTTGTGTTTACCATCGGTGGATTTACGGGGCTGATTCTGTCAGTCGCGCCAATCGATATCCAAGTGCACGATACTTACTATGTGGTTGCCCACTTCCATTACGTGTTGGTGGCAGGATCGCTGTTTGGCTTGTTTGCGGGCACCTACTACTGGCTGCCAAAGTGGTGCGGTTACATGTACGACGAGACGCTTGGCAAAGTGCATTTCTGGTCGAGCATGATTTCGTTTAACGTGACGTTCTTCCCCATGCATTTCTTGGGCCTGGCTGGTATGCCACGTCGTTACGCAGACTATCCTGCCCAATTCACTGATTTCCATCAGATCGCTACGATTGGTGCTTTCTGGTTCGGCCTCTCGCAACTGTTGTTCTTGTACATCGTGCTCAAAGCCTACGCCGGTAAAGGCACGCCTGCCCCAGCGAAACCTTGGGATGGCGCTGAAGGTCTCGAATGGACGGTGCCATCGCCCGCGCCTTTCCATACCTTCGTCGAGCCTCCAGAGGTTAAGTAAGGATTGATGATGACGCCAGAGCAACGCAGTAAAAACAACCGTGTCGGGTTCGTTTTTCTTGTCATCGTTGTTGCGTTGTTTGCTTGGACCATCATCCGGAATTTGTAAATCGCTAGTTTTTTTGATGACCAAGGCCGCTGTTGACATGACCGAAGATTTGAAAGAGTTGAGCAAAAGAAAGCTAAATTTCTTTCAAACGCTAAAAGCTGTTGCTTGGGCGATGTTCGGTGTGCGCAAAAACGCTGGTTATCACGACGACATGGCAAAGCTGAATCCTGTCCACCTCGTTATTGCGGGGTTGCTCGGTGGTTTAATTTTTGTGGTGGGATTGGTTTACGTTGCCACGTGGGCCATCTCGTTACTCAAGACATAATTGCAGGCAAGTAACCAAACATTTTCGCAAAATATTTTGCTAATCATTTGTAACCATACATCTGTCGCTGGGAGAACAATATGAGTGCAGGACACTCGATTCAAGGCAAAGAGGCACCGTATTATTACGTGCCACACAGCTCACCACATCCGGCTGGGGCGAGCCTGTGCATGCTGCTCGTGATGCTTAGCGCGGCTGCGTGGGTCAATGCGGTTGACGCGGCAAAATGGGGTGTGTTGGCAGGCGTGTTGGGTTTGTTCGTTGTCTTATATTATTGGTTTGGCGACGCGATCCACGAGTCTGAAACAGGCCTCAATAGTAAGCGTATCGACAACTCGTATCGCTGGAGTATGAGTTGGTTCATCTTCTCTGAGATCATGTTCTTCTCGGCCTTTTTCGGCGCGCTTTGGTATACGCGTAACGTTACCGTGCCTTGGCTGGGTGATTTGGATCACCGGCAAATGTTGTGGCCCGCGTTCAATGCGGTTTGGCCCAACGCCGGCCCTGCCGGCACGGTCGAAGCGTTTGGTACCGTCACGCCGTTCTGGCTGCCCACCATCAATACAGCGTTGTTGTTGTCGTCTGGCGTCACATTGACCATTTCGCATCACGCCTTGATCGCCAATCATCGCAAGAGCGCTATCTTCTGGATGGCGGCGACGATTTTGCTTGGTTTTATTTTCGTTGGCTGCCAAGCTGAAGAATATATTCACGCCTATACAGAATTGAATTTGAAATTCTCGTCTGGTGCATATGGTTCGCTATTCTTCTTGTTAACCGGCTTTCACGGTTTTCACGTGTTGCTGGGGGCGACCATGCTGACTGTCATCATGTTTCGTATGATGAAGGGTCATTTCAAACCTGATCACCATTTCGGGTTTGAAGGTGCTGCCTGGTATTGGCACTTTGTGGACGTTGTTTGGCTTGGGCTGTACATCTTCGTGTACTGGATGTAAGCGGAACTCGCAAAAAAAAAGGGCCGGCACCGTCGGCCTTTTTTTATGGGCTAAAAACTGGTTTTACCGAAGTACGCCGGTGGGTTGAATCCATCCCATCCAGTTGGCTACCAGTAGTAAAAGGAACAGCACGACCGACAAGCCGATGCGGACAGTCAGCGCATAGACGGTTTTGCTGCTCTTGCCTTTATCCCGCATGAGATAGAACAGCGCAGAGCCCAAGCTTGCCAAGATGACGACAAAGATGACCGCAACAACAATTCGCATTAGAAATACTCCCGTTATCAGAGAATTATCGCTCAAATGAAACGTCGTCGTGACCAAGCAATGAGCTTAATTGCCCTGTTGTTGCTAGGGGTACTGAGCGTCGTGTTTGTTTCGCTAGGTCGATGGCAACTTCGGCGGGCCGACGAGCGAACTGCTATCGCGGCTCAAATCGAAGCACAAAGAAATGCGCCCGCGCTGTTTCTGTCAGCAGCAACACCGACAGAGGAATTACAGCCCTGGCGACCCGCAATCGCTCAAGGTCGTTGGTTGCCGCAGCTCAGTGTGCTGATCGATAACCGAAATCAAGAAGGTCGGCCGGGTCTCTGGTTGGCGACACCATTGGTCTTGAGTGATGGCCATGCGGTGCTCGTGTTGCGAGGTTGGTTCGAAAGAGTGATGCAAGGTGGGCTCGCGCCGCCTGCCTCTTCAACCGCCGAGGCAATTGCCCGTCAGCTCGAACAGTCAATCAATGACGGCTCAGAGCAAGTGATCACCGGTGAACTCTCGGTTCATGTCCCGCGGCTATTTGAACTCTGGCAGTTCAGTGGTGCAGCAAATGACGCGGCGGTGCCGCAGGGATGGGCGAACCGGCCCGACACAGACAAAAAGGACTTAACCCTTGAGTCTCTGCCGAAATTGCAAAATCTTGAGCTCTTGGATTATCAGCGCCTAACCGGCTTGACGCTGTTGCCAACCGTGCTGATGCAAACAGATAAAAAGAATGACGGCTTGAGTCGGTCGTGGCCTCGACCCTCGCTCGACGCTGACAAGAACAATGGCTATGCCCTGCAGTGGTTTGGTTTTGCGACCATTGCCCTGATAGCATGGGTGGTTATTGCCTATAAAGCGTTCAGGCGACGCAAGGCCCAGGCCCAGATCGGCGATAATAGCTAAGACGCAGTTCGAGCGTTTGTTGTGTTTTATTTTGGATGTGCAATGAGTCAGACGAATCTAGGTCAGTCGCCTCGCGGTGAGCAAGCCCCGCAGCGATCACGAGCCCCTTTGGTCATTATTTTTCTCTTGACGCTGGCACCGGTGTTGGCAGCAGTCTTGGTGTATTTCAATCCCAGCCTGCGCCCAGACAGTAGCCTCGCCTACGGCACGATTATTGATCCACAGCGTTCAGTACCTGCCTCGAATGACTTACCTGTGGTGACCCTCGACGGGCAGCCGTTCGATCTGGCCTCACTCAAGGGCAAATGGGTTCTTGTCGCGGTAGACGGTGGCGATTGTGCAGACGCGTGTGCCAAGAAATTGTTTATCTGGCGCAATGCCCACGCGAGCCAAGGTAAAGAGGTAGAGCGGTTGAAACGGATCTGGTTTATTACCGACGAGGCAGCGGTACCAGAACGAGTGCTCGAGGCGTACAAGGGCACTATTATTGTTCGCGTCAATCCGGCGCAGCTCACTGCCTTTCTGTATCCGGACGCCGCAGCGAACCCGGCCGGCAAAGGCTTAGAAAATTTCTTGTGGATCATCGACCCACTGGGTCACCTCATCATGCGTTACTCAGAAGAGAGTGATCCCAGCAAGATACGAGACGAACTCGGCAAATTGCTTAAAAACTCTCGAATTGGATAAGCAGCCATGAGTGTGAAACCTATTGGACGATATCGTCGAATTGTTTTCCTGACGTGGTTTCTAACGTTCGACTTAATCGTCTTCGGTGCTTTTGTCAGGCTCTCTGATGCTGGTCTTGGCTGTCCAGACTGGCCTGGCTGCTACGGCAATGTGACCCCCGTCGGTGCCTCATCCTCAATAGAAGCAGCGACCTTGTCGATGCCTGACGGCCCAGTGACGGCCTATAAGGCATGGGTAGAGATGATCCATCGTTATGCCGGTGCGCTGCTTGGGCTGTTAATCATCGCCATCACTGTCATGGCGTGGCGGCAAAGAAAAGCCATTGGTCAAACGCCACGGTTAGCAACGGTCACTTTATTTGCTGTATGTTTGCAAGGCGCATTTGGCGCCTGGACGGTGACGCACCGACTCATGCCGGTGGTGGTGACAGGGCATTTGCTGTTTGGCATGTCTTTGCTTGCGCTGATGACCTGGCTGGCCGCTCGTGAAAAGGGCTACCCGGCCATCCCACTATCCGCAAAGCCCTATATGCCTTGGGCAGCCGCTGGTCTGCTGATTTTGTTCATGCAAATCGGCTTGGGCGGTTGGGTAAGCACAAATTATGCGGCCTTAGCGTGTATGGATTTCCCGACCTGTCAGGGCCTGTGGCTACCAGACATGGATTTTAATGATGGCTATTCGCTCGTGCGCGCCCTAGGCGAGACCCCTGCAGGTGTCATGATTTCGCAGCATGCGCTCACCGCTATCCATTGGGTGCATAGAAACGCAGCCTTGATTGTGTTTGTTTACTTGGCGATACTTGCCGTGAAATTAAAGCGCTACACGGGGTTGCGAGGCCCTGCGCTTAGCTTGGTGGCGCTGCTCTGCGCCCAACTATTGACCGGCCTCACAACCATCCTATTTCAATGGCCAATTCTGATCGCAGTACTGCACAGTGCGGGTGCAGCTGGCCTGATGATAGCGATGGTGACCATCCTGGTGAGGCTCGGTACAATAGAGACCCTACCCACCTCAGTTTATTCATGACATCGACCGTCGTCAAAAACAGCAAACCGAGCTTATTGCGCCAATATTGGGTGCTTACTAAGCCGCGCGTGACGCAATTGGCGGTGTTCTGTGCCGTCATTGGTATGTTTCTGGCCACGCCTGGTCTACCTGATCTGACAAAGGTGGCGTTCGCAACGGTTGGTATCTGGTTGTTGGCAGCAGCAGCTTTTGCCATCAATTGCCTGATAGAGCAACAGATAGATGCCAAAATGACTCGTACTGCAAGACGCGGTACGGCTGCCGGGACTATCCCCTCGTTGCAAGTGCTGATGATGTCGGGATTGCTCGGGGGCGTCGGCATGTTCATGCTCTATCGATGGGTGAACCCGTTGACGATGTGGCTAACGTTCGCGACCTTTGTTGGTTACGCGGTGATCTATACCGTCATTCTTAAGCCTCGTACACCGCAAAACATTGTCATTGGTGGTCTGTCTGGGGCCATGCCGCCCGCTCTGGGATGGGCCGCCATTGCGGATGCGGTCCCGCCAGAAGCGTGGTTATTGGTCTTGATTATTTTTATCTGGACCCCGCCCCACTTTTGGGCCCTCGCACTATACCGAACCAAAGATTACGCCAGTGCAGGCTTACCGATGCTGCCGGTGACGCATGGCGAAAAATTCACTCGCTTGCACATCCTGCTCTACAGCATTGCGCTGTGGGCCACGACGATGCTGCCCTATGTTATTGGCATGAGTGGGTCACTTTATCTCGCTTTTGCGACAGTGCTGGGTGGTTGGTTTGTGTTGAGCGCTTTGCGACTTTATCGTGCCTACAGCGATGAGCTCGCCCGCAACCTGTTCAGAGACTCAATCATTTATCTCTCGCTGTTATTTGCATCCTTATTAATTGATCATTGGTTGGTACTTTAATCATCATGGTGTCTTCCCCCAAGGGTTTGCTGAGAACCTGTGTTGCGCCCCTGACGTTGGCGCTGGCAATATTGCTCTTGGCGGGGTGTTCTGATCAAAAACCCGTGTTCGTGGGTAGCGATATTTCAGGTACGCATCTCGGGCGTGGGCTTAGTCTGATGGGGATGGACGGTAAACCTTTTACGGATGAGCGTTTCAAAGGTAAGGTAACGCTGATATTTTTTGGCTTCACGCAGTGCCCTGATGTCTGCCCGACGACACTCGCCGAACTGGCAGAAGTGCTGAAAATGCTCGGTGATCAAGCGAGTAACGTGCAAATACTGATGATCACCGTCGATCCCGAACGTGATACCCCAGCGATCTTGACCGAATATATTAAGGCGTTCGACGATCGAATCTTGGGGCTCACGGGCTCACTGGCTGAGATCAAACAAGCAGCCAGTCTGTATAAGGCCTATTATGCGAAAGTCCCGCAAGCGGCTGGCCAATACACCATGGATCACAGTGCCTCTTTTTATCTGATCGATAAAAAGGGCGAGTCGAGAGTGCTTGTACCCAACAATTCGGGTGCAGCTGCGATTGCCAAGGACCTGACCATTTTGCTTGCAGAATAAAGCGCTGGTTATCCTTGAGCAGTGCTCGGGATCAGTCAGCCGGTGCTGTTCGTAGCGGATTTCCAGTCTAACCAAGCTTGCTGAGCCATGGCAGACATTTCGCTAAGAGAGATGGTTTGGCGGTGCAAGTAAATCAGCGTGGCATAAGGGGTTGCCAACGCAGACGCCTCTTTGCATAAGCGGAGTTCTTCGCCGATAGACGGGCTACGCTGGCGCCAGAAATTAATTGCAGCTTCAAGTTCAGTCAAGGTTATCGTCGTTTGCATGGCGCTATTGTCCCAGAATATCTTAATATCTTACTGAACCCGAGACAAAAGGATAGTCATATGAACGCATTCTCTTCGAATCCCTTCGTGTTGCCCGGGATGGGCCAATCGGGCGACGCAGCTAGCAACCCCCTGTTAGCCAGCATGGAGATGATGCGAAAGGCATTCACGAGCCTTACAGGGCCTGGGGGCCTTAATGCGGGTTTGCAAATGACGCGCGCCATGGACCCAGACGAGCTCGAGAAAAAAATTGCTGATTTACGTGCCGTCGAAAACTGGTTGAAGCTCAACTTATCCATGCTCAGTAGCACGATACAAGGGATGGAGGTTCAATTGGCGACCATTGTTACCTTAAAGTCCTACATGCCAGGCATGACCGGTGAGACCGGCACGACAAACGCTGCGAGTGCTTCAAACGCACCAAAGTCGATCTGGCCAGAGACCACTGCCACTGCAGCATCGGCCAAAGAAGAGGTGAGGCCCAGTGCTGCATCGAGCAAAGCGGACGATAGTTCCTCTACCTCCGAGGGCGCAAGCAAGGTGACAGAGGCCGCGCAAGCTTGGTGGGATATGTTGCAACGGCAGTTTGGTCAAGTGGCTCAAGCGACAGCGGCAACGATGGCCGCGTCCACCGCCGCCGTCCAGCCAGCGACCAAAGCGACCAAAGCGACCAACAGTCGCAGCACCAAGACAGTAACGAAAACAGCCGCGACAAAAAAAGCGAGTCCAGCCAAAAAGGCAACCGCGCGTGCACCAAGAAAAGCAGCTATCTGATCGTCTTGAACGATCGGTCATTCAAACCTTTTGATTAACATCCTCCTTCTCACATGTTGAACATCGTTATTCTCGCCGCAGGCCAAGGCAAGCGGATGCAATCTGAGTTGCCCAAGGTCCTACACCCCATCTCTGGCAAATCTATGCTGAGTCATGTGCTGGATTCAGCGCGTGCTTTGGGCGCAGACAACGTGATCGCGGTCATCGGCCACGGGGCCGACCAAGTACGCGCGGCTTACCTGACTGACCCAGACTTGCAGTTCGTCCTGCAACAGCCGCAGCACGGGACAGGACATGCGGTTCTGCAAGCGACGCCACTGCTTGGTGAAAACCAACAAGCCGACGTGACGCTTGTCCTGTATGGCGATGTGCCCTTGGTGCAGATCGACACACTCAAGCGTCTATTAGAGGCGCGGGGCGATGGCGTTGCGATTTTGACCGAAATCATGTCGGATCCGGCTGGCTATGGCCGCATCGTTCGAGACTCGAACAAACAGGTCATTGCCATTGTTGAGCACAAAGATGCGAGCGAGGCGCAGCAACGGATTACGGAGGTCAATACCGGCATCGTGGCAGCGCCGACCGCGCTACTTAAGCGCTGGTTAGCCAAGCTGACCAACAACAATGCTCAAGGTGAGTATTATTTGACCGACATCATTGGGATGGCTGTCGAGGAGGGGGTCACGATCAATGTTGCACACCCTGACGCGCCCTACGAAACGGCCGGGGTAAACAGCCGCGCACAACAAGCGGCGCTCGAGCGCATCTGGCAGCAAGAGCTTGCCCGCCGGCAGCTTGAGCTGGGCGTGACCTTAGCAGACCCTAGCCGGTTTGATCAACGGGGTTCGCTGACCTGTGGCCGAGACGTGTTTATCGACGTGGGTTGTGTTTTCGAGGGAACTGTCACGCTCGGCAATGGGGTGTACGTGGGCCCTCACTGCGTCTTGCGGGATGTTACGGTCGGGGATTCGACCCGCATCGAAGCATTTAGTCATTTGCGACAAGCAGTGATCGGGGTTCAGGCGCAGATAGGGCCTTATGCTCGGTTACGACCTGGCGCAAGACTTGGCGATCGGGTACATGTTGGCAATTTCGTCGAAATTAAAAACGCCCAATTAGGTGAAGACGCAAAAGCAGGGCATTTGGCCTATCTCGGCGACGCCGACATCGGTGCGCGAGTCAATATTGGTGCGGGCACGATTACGTGTAATTACGACGGCGTCAATAAACACCGAACCGTGATCGGTGATGATGCTTTCATCGGTTCAGACACACAACTGGTTGCGCCCGTCACCGTGGGTCGAGGGGCAACGCTGGGGGCTGGTACGACCTTGACAAGTGATGCGCCAGAGCATCAACTGACCATCTCACGTGCCAAGCAAATAACAATACCGACATGGACGCGGCCAGTAAAAAAATCTTAAGCCCAGCACCTTCGACTGTGTCTCAGGCGACTCAAGGCGTCCCCGACGGCTTGCCGGTGCCCAGGCGACACTGGGCGACCTTGACGTTTTTGATGGGGCTCAGCATCTCGGTACTCGATTCATCGATGACCAATATGGCCCTGCCCGCCATTGCTCGCGACCTGCACCAAACCTCTTCCATGGTTGTGTGGGTTGTTAACGCCTATGGGGTGACGGTGGCAATGACCCTGTTACCTTTGGCAGCGTTTGGGGAAAGAATTGGGTTTAAAAAACTGTTCCGCTACGGTTTGTTGATGTTCACCCTTTCGTCGTGTGCCAGTGCACTTGCCCCTAATCTGGAGATCTTGTTGTTTTGCCGGGTTTGTCAAGGGCTCGGTGGATCAGCCATCATGTGTCTGTTTGGTGCGCTGGTTCGTTATATTTATCCGCCCGACAAAATGGGGCAGGGGATTGGCATCAATGCGATGACCGTAGGTGTCATGTCTGTGTTGGGGCCCGCGATTGGCTCGTTCATCCTGCATATTGCCAATTGGCATTGGTTATTTGCGTTTAATGTCCCTTTTGGTTTGCTTGCCATGTTCGGGGTGAAATCCTTGCCTGATGTGGCACCGATTAAATCCCCGTTTGATTTTGTCAGTGCCATCAAAAGTATGGTGACGTTGGGCTCATTGATTATCGGGGTGGATTACTTTTCAACCTATCCTGCGATCGCATCTTGCGTGATTGCCGTCAGCATTGCCGTTGGCATCTTGCTGGTTCGCAGATCTTTAGGCCAATCAGCACCGCTCGTGCCAGTCGATTTATTCAGAATCCCCGCCATGCGGTTTGCGATCGCCGCCTCGGCCAGCACCTTCATGGCGCAGATGGCGACGTTTGTTTCGTTGCCGTTTTACTTTCAGCAGGTCATGCATCGCCCACAAATATCAGTGGGTTTGCTGATGGGGGGGTGGCCGGCGGGTGCTGCCTTGACGGCGCTTGTCGCTGGCCGGCTCTCTGACCGCTACCCAGTTGCGTTATTGAGCGGAGCAGGGGCTGCCGCGATGGCATGCGGCATCGGCTTCATCATTGTGTTGCCAGCCAGTACGCCTGATATCTGGCTGATTGTCTCGATGTTTGTGGCGGGGGTTGGTTTTGGTTTTTTTCAGACACCCAATAATCGGGTGTTAATTCGATCTGCCCCCCGAAACCGAGCGGGGGCTTTGGGTGGGTTGCAAGCAACCACTCGCGTCTTTGGCCAGTCTTTTGGCGCTGCAACGGTGGCGTCTGCGTTCGCACTCACCGAGCAATGGGGCCCAACGATCGGTTTGACCATCGGGGCGGGTTTTTCATCGCTCGCTGTTATCGTTAACGTGATTCGAAATCGCCAGGGTGGCGCCTCACGGTCAGACGGTTGAGCCTCATGCGGATTTTGCAAATTAATACTGAAAAGGCCTGGCGCGGGGGAGAGCGGCAAACCCTATTGACGATGCAGGGGTTGAGAGAGGCAGGCCATCAGGTGGCTTTGCTGTGTGTTGAACAGAGTGCGCTTGGGGCAAGTGCCAAAGCGGCGGGGTTTCAGGTCTTTGAGGCTAAGTCTGGGCTTGGTTTCGCGTTGAGGCTTTTATCGATTGCGGGGCAGTTCGAGGTCATGCATGCGCAGACGGCCAAAGCGGCAACTTGGTGTGCATTGATGAAACGCTTCGTGCAAAAACCATTGGTCTTTACCAAGCGCACCAGCTTCCCGCTCAAGCGTGGTCGTTGGAAGACGCGCTTAAAGTGGCGACAAGTCGATGCGCTGATTGCGATCAGTGAAGCCGCTGCAGTTGGGCCACGTGAATTAGGACTCAGCGTCACGGTGATTGCCAGCGCGGTCCCAGCGATTAAGCCTCATCCCGAGCGGGTTGCTGCGTTTATTGCTCAACACAGCTTTCAGGGGCGCCGCCTGGTCGGCACGGCATCTGCACTCTCTTTTGAAAAAGACCCGCTAACGCTGATTGAAGCTGCGGCGCAGGTGTGTCAACGGCTCGACGATGTGGTCTTTGTGCATTGGGGGGCTGATGAAAAAGCCGCCGCGCTAGCTCGTGAGCGCATCACGCAATTGGGGTTGCAAGACAGATACCTGCTCTTGGGCTTTGAGCAAGCAGTCGAACAGCTTTATCCCGCCTTGTCCTGTTTCGTCATGGCTTCTAAGTTTGAAGCGCTGGGCAGTAGTGTCTTGGATGCGCTGCAACAGAAAGTACCCGTCGTGTCGACCGATGCCGGTGGTTTAAAAGAAACCTTGGCTAATGGACGGGGCTTGCTGGTTGCGGTCGGCGACGCTCATGCGATGGCCACACAAATTCTGATGGTGTTAGAGCGCCCCGGTCTGGTGACTTCGATGGTTCAAAATGCTTACGACGATGTGCAGTTGTACTACAGTGTCAATGCCATGGTTGATCGCTATCTTGAGGTTTATCGACGCCTGTCTCGCACTTAGTTTGCACCCTTGCCGCAAAGCGGTGACAATCACGCAATAGACAGGAGATTTATTTATGTGTGGCATTGTTGGCGCCGTTTCGACCCGTGACATTACCCCAATTTTGGTAGAAGGCCTAAAGCGCCTTGAGTATCGCGGGTATGACTCTTGCGGGGTGGCTGTGTTTCAGGCCGGTGGTTTGCGCAGAGCCCGCAGTGTTGATCGCGTGGCAGAACTTGAGCAACACATTGCTGAAGACAAGATCAGCGGATTTACCGGGATTGCCCACACCCGCTGGGCAACGCATGGTGCGCCAACGACCAGTAACGCGCATCCTCATTTTTCTTCTTTTGGGGGGGCTGAGCCTCGGATTGCGTTGGTTCACAACGGCATTATTGAGAACCACGAAGAATTGCGCGCGGAATTGCAGCAGGCCGGCTATGTTTTTGTGAGCCAGACGGATACTGAAGTCATTGCTCACTTGCTGAATCATTTATACCAAGGTGACTTGCGAACTGCGTTGCAGCAGACGGTTGCCCGTTTACATGGCGCTTACGGTATTGCGGCGTTTTGTAGTAGCGAACCTCATCGTGTCGTTGGTGCCCGTCAGGGATCCCCGTTGGTGGTCGGGATCGGTCAAGGTGAGAATTTTCTCGCCTCAGACGCGCTGGCGCTCGCTGGGACGACCGATCAAATTATTTATCTCGAAGAGGGCGATATCGTCGACCTGCATCTGGATCATGTCGAGATATACGATGTCAACGGGGTGAAGGCAGACCGAAAGGTCAACACGGTACTGGTGCACACGGGGGCCGCAGAGTTGGGCCCCTATCGCCACTATATGCAAAAGGAAATTTTCGAACAACCTCGGGCGATGGGCGATACCATCTCGGGCATCGAAGCGATTGAACCGGGGCTATTCGGTGAGCAGGCGGCTGCTGTTTTTGATCAGATCGACCGAGTGCTGATTTTGGCCTGTGGGACAAGTTATTACGCAGGGTTGACGGCGAAGTACTGGATCGAAGCGGTTGCCAAAATCACTGTCTCCGTTGAAATCGCTAGTGAATATCGCTATCGCGACAGTGTGCCTCACCCAGATACACTGGTGATCACGATTTCGCAATCTGGTGAGACGGCGGATACGCTCGCTGCCTTGAAACACGCCCGTGCCTTGGGGATGGATCACACGTTGACGATCTGCAACGTGAGCACTAGTGCCATGGTCAGAGAATGTAAATTATCGTTCTTGACGAGAGCTGGCGTCGAGATTGGGGTCGCGTCAACCAAGGCCTTCACGACGCAACTAACGGCGTTGTTTCTGTTGGCGCTGACACTCGGTAAAGTCAAGGGTCGGGTCGACGCTGCGCAAGAGGCTGGGCATGTGAAAGCTCTGCGTCATTTGCCTGCGGCCTTGAGCGCAGTGCTCGCGATTGAACCTCAGATTATTGCTTGGGCAGACCGCTTTGCGAGCAAAGAAAATGCGTTGTTCTTGGGACGTGGCATGCATTATCCCATCGCCCTTGAGGGGGCGCTTAAGTTAAAAGAGATCAGTTACATCCATGCCGAAGCGTATCCTGCAGGTGAGTTAAAGCATGGGCCGCTGGCCTTGGTGACCGAATCGATGCCCGTGGTCACGATTGCGCCAAACGATGCCTTGCTCGAGAAGCTGAAATCCAACCTGCAAGAGGTGAGGGCGCGCGGCGGTGAACTCTATGTTTTTGCTGATGCAGACTCGAAAATCCCAAGCAGCGAAGGGGTGCATGTGATCCGCATGCCAGAGTTTTATGGGGTGTTGTCCCCTATCCTTCACACCGTTCCTTT
This sequence comes from Jezberella sp., assembly GCF_964834465.1. Lineage (NCBI taxonomy): Bacteria > Pseudomonadati > Pseudomonadota > Betaproteobacteria > Burkholderiales > Alcaligenaceae > Jezberella > Jezberella sp. The sequence goes on along the minus strand of NZ_CBAZRM010000011.1, from coordinate 6,966 downwards.
ACAGTTGTTGGCTTATCACACCGCATGTGCCCGTGGGACGGATGTTGATAAACCGAGGAATCTGGCCAAGAGTGTGACGGTGGAGTAATTTCGTTAGGGGGTAATAATTCTGTTTTTATTAATAAAGTGTGTCGATTATTAATAAAGTGTGTCGGTTTTTGTCCATGAAGTTTCCCGTCCATGATCGCCGAGGTCTCTATGTTTAGACCAGAGATCGGAACCTGCTTCTGTGACCAATAATAAAAAGACGAATGAGACAAAGGTTGTGATTCAATTGCCAATAATGGAGGACGAGCTTGCCCTTGGCTACAGTGGGCGGCTCGCAAGAGTGAACGCGTGGAATTATTCTGCCCTGGCAACCCGACGCCTTCGGCAATGGGCGCAAATAAATCAAAGCGTATCAGCAGAAATAACTCGAGTTGAAGCCTTGGCGATTGCCGCCAACGTTCCATTCACGCAATTTGTCCGCACTCATACCATGCTGCCCCTCAATAGATCGGTAGCAATTACTGACGTTGATATTCCGCATGGCAGTAGTCGCAAGCGAACATTGTTAAGGCGCGCGTTTGCGCAGACGAGAGATTTTCAATATTCTTGCGCAGTCTGTGCCGGCGAAGATTTGAATACGTACGGATTTTCATGGTGGCGACGAATTCATCAATTGCCGGGACTTCTGTGGTGTCCTGAACATAAAACTGGTCTGTCAGCCGTAATTTGCCCCGAGCCGTTCTCATTGCAACCACATGAGTGTGATTTACTCGATTCCCAGATCGCGGAGAACCAGTGGGTCCGAGCGATCCAAAACCCATTCGTTCTGAGATACCTAGAAATTCTGAATGGTTTTTTAGGCAGCACAAAACCAGTAGCTTCTGCTGACGTGTCTTCGTTTGCGCGAACCCGAATATATCAGCACCTCTCAATAAGTGATTGTTGTCATGGTCCCCTATCGGCTGAGGCACTATTGCTGGAAGGATTTGACCGCGATTGGTTTGCGTCAGTTTTGTCGCTTGGCACGAAGACCTTGAAAATGGCGCTAAAAGTCATGACTGACTCATTAAATAGTTCATCGCTCGGTGTGACAGCAATTGGTTATGCACTGCTTTTAGCGATTGTTTACGAAAATGCAGAGGTAGCGCTGATCGAAGTTGCGAAGCTAACCGTGCAAGCAATCCACCTATTGAAGAGCAAGTATCTACCCGTTTTGTTTAAACACTTCCCGGGGCTGACGACTGAAGCGAATGCTTGGACTTACGGCATAAATCAGTCCAAATTTTTAGTAGCACCCCCCTTGTAGGAATACGATTACGCCAACAACGGCAAATCCGTTCGCAAATTAGCCACTGAGTATTACGCTAAGTACAAAAAATCCTAGCCTCAGTAGGATGCCTCATCGGTTGGCTCAGAAAACTGCTGAGCCCATCACTGTGGTGCGATGCATTAACCGATGCTGGTCTGGCCCATAGTCAGATATCGCCAAATGTTGTGTCGTGCAGTTGTCCCACATCATGATGTCACCGACTTTCCATTGATGGCGATACTTGAAATCTTCAGCCGTGCAGTGTGAGTAAAGTTGCTCGAGTAAGGCATTGCTTTCTTCAGCTGCAATATCGACAATCTTGGTGGTAAATCCTTCGTTGACATAGATGGATTTTTTGCCAGTGATTGGATGCGTTCTAATGACCGGGTGGACGACCTCAGGTACTTTTTTGCGCTGCTCTTCGGTTAATGGCTGACGTTGACTATTTGCAGCTAGACGCATTCTCTCGTATCGATCAGCGTAAGAATGCACAGCGTGCAGTTTACTGAGGCGCTCTTTCGTGTTCTCATCCAGCGCCTCATAGGCAGCTGCGGTGTTGATAAAACAAGTATCCCCATAGCTCGTGTCACCCTCTCGGGCAGGGATTGCTTTTGCTTTAAGAATCGAGCAACGACTCGGGCTTTTCGTGTAAGACAGGTCTGTGTGCCAGTATTGCCCAGCATCACTAATACCGATATTAGTATTGTTTTCTTGGATATTTGAAATTAGGAGAATCTCAGGATGGTCAGTAAGCAAGTATTGTTTTAGAACATGGATTTCGAGATCGCCGAAATGTCTGCTGAAGTTGATGTGCTGCGCTTCAGAAATGTCCTGATCTCTAAAAAGCAGGATGGCGCGATGGTTGAATTCATTTTCAATCTTGTCCATGTCTTCGCTACTGAGTGGTTCAGCGAGATTGACACCAATGACCTCTGAACCGATTTTTTCCGTCAGCTTTCTGAACTGTAACTGCATGATGATCTCCTGTGATGAAAGCCTGCTTGCTTAGGGCTTCAAATGAAGGGTGTTGATAAGCTTTTTGAATCTTTCATCATCCGATTTAACAAGCCTTGTAAATTTCTCAGGCCCATCAGACACAACGACTAAGCCGATATCTTCAAATGTTTTAATAACGGCAGGTTCTTTGAGTACTGCTGAAATATCCTCATCCAGCTTCTTGATAATGTGTTTGGGTACCCCTTTAGGTACCGCAACCCCGACCCACGCGCCGCTGGTAAAGCCGGGATAGGTCTCACCAATCGTCGGCACATCCGGAAACTGCGACAGTCTTTTTTCAGACGTCACTGCAATCATTTTGATCCGGCCAGCTTTCGCGAGTGGCCCGACAACGCTGGTCGGCTCGCATGCAAACTGCACGTTTCCTGCCGCCAGATCGGTTAGCACTGCAGCAGACCCTTTATACGGCACGTGAAGCACGTTGAAGTGGTAATCAGCTTTGAGCATTTCCATGGTGAGATGCGATATGGTGCCGACACCAGGTGATCCGTACGACACGGTATCCGGATGTGCCTTAATGTACTCAGCAAGTGATCGCATATCTGTCACGGGCAAAGAGGGTGTCACCGCGCAGATATAGGGAACCCAGATAGACAAATTGACAAATTCAAATTCTTTGAGTGGTTCGTAACTCAAATGTTCATAGATGTACGGGCTGATGACCATCGCGGCATTGGCCGTAAACAAGAGAGTTTGGCCATCTTTTTTTGCTCTGGCAGCAGCAGCGGCGGCCATCGTACTGCCCGCCCCAGGTATGTTTTCGACAATAACCGTAGCATTCCATTTTTGAGAAAGTCGCTCAGAGATCGTACGAGCAATGGTGTCAGTTGTTTGCCCAGCGGGATATCCAACCAACACCTTAACAATACTTTCTGGGTAGGATGCTTGTACAGTGGCTGACAGGACAGCGGTCAACAGCACGAACGCAAACCCGAACATCATTTTAATTTTCATTGGGTGGCCTCAGTCCTTAAAATGCGAGTGACACGGTGCGTTTTGCCCCAGGAACAATAATGCCCCCTCGATCGCCTGGTGTCACCGATCCCCACCTAGGCACAAAGTAGTCGGGGAGCGTGCGCCCATTTTGTGGCGACACCCACAGTCGCAACAAATGTCTTTGACGTTCAGGTTCTGGCCAGTTTTCAAAGTCATTCCGAGAGTGTAGGATCTGATGGTTATGCAGGATTTGGATGTCGCCCGGCTCGAAACTCATCGGTAAAACCAGATCCGAGTCACGAATAATTTCATCGATAAGATCCATGACCTCGATCTGTTCGGGTTTTAGTCGAGGCGCATCTGGAAAGCTCGCCTGGGCAGATTCGATATATTGACGGATGAACACGCAAGTCAACTGACCGTCGTGCCAGGTAAAGATGGGCATGTTGAACCAGTCATGATAACCAGCAGGAACCTCGCCTCGTCTGTCGGTCGGATAGGGTTCAAACAAGAACGGAACCAAGTCTGGTCGTCGTTTCGCTATTTCAAGAAAAAGACTCATCGAGCTAGCAATATAAGACTCACCGCCGGTCTTTGATTTTTGCAGGCAAAGTAGCGCAACAAAATCGGCAGAGTCGGTATGAAAATCAAGACGCCTTTTGGTTTGATAAAAGCGTACGTTTTTATCGTTGACATCAACGCCTTGATCCTTGACATGACCAAGTAGATGACCTTTGCCATTGTTGCTTCGAATACTGCCTAGATGCACGCCAAGCCCGAGATAAATCACGGAGGAAAGCAACAGGCCCAATTCAAGCACAGGTAGCCCTCGCAACAAAATGAAGCCTCTGCCGTGCAATAGGTCTGTCAGAACCTTGTCAATGATCGGCTTACACTTATCGAGAGGAAACTGCGCCTTCGAGATGTTCTCTAGCGGCAGACTCAGTGATAAATAATGTCTGCCCGCCGCAACCAATTCATCGACCTGCTCTGCGGACCAATCAAGCGACCAAGAACTATCTGAGACCAATTGATTTTTTGTCCAAGCGGCAGGGCCGGCGATTTTATTAAGAATAGTTTCTAAGTCACGTTCTCGAACCTGCATGGTTTGCTCCCCCTATTTGGTTCTTAGCGCTTGATCGCGTTTATATTTGAAGCAAGTTAACCATAGGTATATAGTTAATACCATTCAAATATTTTAAATTATTATTAGATATAAACGAATAATAATGGACGTCACTTTCAAACAACTTCGTGCATTTGTCGTACTAGCCGAAGAGCTAAATTTCAGCAAAGCAGCTGAGAGATTGCACATCACACCACCGACGCTAACCGCGGCGATTAAAAGTCTTGAAGAAACGCTAGAGCTGCGACTCTTTGACAGAACGACGCGGGCAGTCAAACTTACGGCTCAAAGTTCACATTTTTTGTCGGTGGCTGAGCGGCTAATTGAGGATCTTGAACGTGCAATTGCGGCCATTGATGAGCAAGTCAATCTTCAGGCGGGCTCAGTGGCTGTATCAGGTGCTGCCTCCTTTTTGTCATACGTGCTCATCCCCGTCGTTACCCAACTGTCGGCAACCCATCCTGCAATAAGGGTGAGGCTAGCTGAGGCAGGGACAACTACTGTCATTGAAGATGTGCTGAATGGCGACGCTGACTTTGGGGTAACAACGCTTCCTGTTCAACATCCCAAGCTGGATTCCACCCGAATTCTTTCTGACAGAGTGAGTATCGCCTGCAACCGGCGTCATCCCCTAGCCTTGTCGCTTGAGCCTATTTCTCTTAAGAAGTTAGAAAAACATGTATTTATCGGGCTGACCAAGAATAATGGGCTAAGACAGGTCATCGAACGCGATCAACGGTTGCCCGAAATTTGCCGCAGACCATCCTACGAAGTCTCTGTCGTCCATCTCATTAAACCTTTACTCACCGCGGACGTTGGTGTAGCGCTGCTGCCAGAACTGGCTTTACAGGCAATTGCGGACAATGACATCGTTCATATTCCATTGAAAGCAAGCATGTGGCGGCATCTGCATCTCGTGACCTACCGCGGTCGCAGCTTGACCCCGGCGGCAGAGCAATTAAAAGCGTTGGTCTTGGCGCAGTTGCAAGTGCAGAAGGGAAACAAGATGATAGTGTCGAAAATCAACGAATTTGGCACCAATAAAGCCTAAGCCTGTTCGCGCCGGTTGAATATTAACCACCTGGTCCGCATTCAACCGGCGCGCACAAATATGGTTATCAAACAGCGCATGATTCAATTCCCGTTGGCGAACTCAAACCCGCTTCCGCAAGCTTGGTGTGCGGAGATTAGTTGCCTTAAACGCCGCACATATTGCGGCGATTGACTTGCGTTTGCGGCGAATAAGTCTCATAATCCCCGCATGAAAAGCGGAGATTACCTCTACATCTGGCAAGCCCCTGACTGGCCGAACTGGCGCTACAACCTGGCGACCTTGGCACAGCCTCTGGCTGACGTCAGTCGTGCCCAAGGCTTGCTCATGGGACGGTTGGCTGACGTTGGCATGGCCTTGCGTGATCAGGCTAATCTTTCGGCCTTGACCGAGGACGTCATGAAGACCAGTGAGATCGAGGGCGAGCACCTGAACGTGGAGTCCGTTCGATCATCCATTGCCCGTCGCCTCGGCGTCGACATCGGCGCACTGGCTCCAGTCGATCGCAATGTTGAGGGCGTCGTTGAAATGGTGCTCGATGCAACAGCCAACTGCCAGTACCCCGTCACTCGGGAACGTTTATTTGGGTGGCATGCAGCACTCTTCCCGACCGGCTACGCCGGCATAACCACAATTAACGTTGGCGCATGGCGCGATGATGCGACCGGCCCCATGCAAGTGGTCTCGGGTCCCATCGGCCGCCAGTGGGTTCACTTTGAGGCGCCACCAGCCGATAAACTTGAAGCAGAAACCGAAGGTTTTCTGAAATGGGCCAACGGTCCATCTGGCGAGCCACCGTTGATCAAAGCCGGACTGGCGCACCTTTGGTTTGTGACCTTACATCCATTTGATGATGGCAATGGCCGTATCGCGAGAGCCTTGAGTGATTTATTCCTCGCTCGCGCCGATGGCAGGTCCCAACGCTTTTACAGCCTGTCGGCACAGATTCAGCGCGAACGCAAGGCTTACTACGACATCCTTGAGCGTACTCAAAAGGACTCCCTCGACGTGACGCAGTGGCTGGCGTGGTTCCTCGATACACTGCATCGTGCGGTCAGCCAGGCGCACCTCACGGTGGATGCAGTGCTGGCAAAGACGCGCTTCTGGCAACGCTGGGCCACATCGCCACTAAATGAGCGACAAGTGAAGTTGCTCAACCGATTGCTTGATGACTTCGAAGGCAAGCTCACCAGTAGCAAGTGGGCGGCCATTGCTAAATGCTCACCCGACACCGCATTGCGCGACATTACAGATCTGCTTGCACGCGGCGTCTTACGCAAAGCCAGTGCTGGCGGCCGTAGCACCAGCTATGAGTTGAACCACTTGCCTGAATAGGTAAAGGCGAAATTCGGCTGCTTCAGTTTTTTCAATCGGGAAAGTCGCCTGCCGCGGGTAATCCTCCCCTTTTTAACTGAGGCCAGAGGTAGAGCTATGCGGCCATTGCCTGCCGCTGTTTTCTGAGACAAACTCAGTGGGCAGGTCGTGCAAAAGCCGCGCTATTCAGACGCCAGCACATTGACAATGCCGGTCAGAGCGTCA